>NZ_JALKAK010000014.1:0-104236 GCF_023015645.1 Pseudohalocynthiibacter sp. F2068 | reverse complement strand
GCCAAACTCCGTATAGTTAATGTTGAAGAAGTTATCGTTTTCCATCCAGTGAACAATTTCTAAAGGTGGTTTAAACTCGGTTCCTTCGCAGGCGTTTTGGAAGGTAATCGTTTGTTCTTCCGCACTTGCAACACCGGACAGGCTCAAAGGAACGAAGGCTAGCGTAAACAGCCAAACCCAAAAAAGAATATATCTACCAGCTGTTTTCACGTGAAAATCTACTATAAAAGGTTTCCTGTTACTCTATCTAGAATTGTAGAGAAGGCAATTCGCTCCCGCACGAAATTTTGTGAAAACGGCTAAAAAAATTCACGCACCTCATACCAAAACGTTCTTTGAAGAAGCCAAAATCACCACTGCTCGATTGCTGGCAGTCCCAAGCGTTTATAAGGCTTACTGAACAACCAACAAAACAACGTAATAGTCGGCGAACTCACTACTCCTTCCAACTTCTCGTGGAACGGCAGGATATGGACTTTACCAGTTTGGAAATGTAGGCGCTGCCCGCTCTGCTCGGAAACCCTCGCTAGTTGCCACCCAGAAGATTACGCAATCCTTGGGTGGCTTCTTCTTGCAGACGACGCTTCAAGGCATCCTCCGCACTTTCACCTTCTTCACGCGTTACACCAAGGCGTTCTTCTGCTTGCTGGCGCAGCCGTTCTTCTGCTTCATCGCGTTCTGCCTCAATCCGCGCCTCGATTGCAGCGCGTTCTTCTGCAAGGTTCTGATCGATCAGCGCCTGAAGATCAGGGCGGAATTTCGGATCAGCCCATGTTCCCGTGATCAGAACGGGTACGGTGATACCGCCTGTTCCGTCTTCGTTGCTAAGCGCAACAGGCGTTACACGGTAGTTCAGGGTTTGCTCGCCTATGCCAACTTGCCCCGCCCCAGTTGCCCGCACCAGCGGCCCCAGAAAAACCAAATCATCATTTGTCAGTACGCCGTTTGCGATCTGGAATGTTGCGTTGATCGAATCAAAAATCGTTTTGCTGCCCTCCCCCTGATAGGAGGCATCAAAGTTTCGCAGCATTCCCACCAGATCGAGGCCCAAAAGCTCGCCCGATCCAATACTGAATGCCCCCTGCCCTGACAGGCTGTGCATAATCGCATCAACTGTGTTCCCAACACCCAGAAATTGCAGGTCAACATCCGCCAGACCAATCAGCCGTTCGTAATCTGCAAGGTCGATTAGCATAGGCTGCATCGCCATGCCCCGCGCACTCAGATCGCCGCCCACCGAAAGACCGTTGCGATTGTTCATTACAAAGCTGCCGGTTACGAGGCCCCGATAGGCATTTATTTCTCTCATTTCGAAAACCAAACGAGACCGATCCAGCGTTGCCAATACCCGCGATGTGCCAAGCTTCAGCGTTCCAAGATCAATGGAGGCCGCCCTGAACGCGATTTGCGCATCAAGCAAACCAAACCCGCTGGCATCGATCATATCCTTAGACCAACCCGTGCCAGAACCGGCGCTGCCAGAGCCGCTGTTGCCGTCTGCACTGGCTGCGAGTGATGAAAAATCAAGGGCTTCAGCAGTAAACTGCGCGTTCAGCTTTGGCCTGTCTCCCGAAAGATCAAGGTCGGCTTCGCCGTTCAACGTGTTCTGATCCAGCTGAATAATTCCATCGCGCAAATGCGCCGTCCCTTCGGCGGTGTAGGTCACTTTTCCAGACAGGCTGGCCTGCTGGCCGAGCCCTTCGGACACATCCGGTACCGTCTGACCGATGGTCGTAAACAGCGCAGCCATGTCTTTCAGATCAGCATCCAACTGCCCGTCAAAGGTAAGTGGTTCATACCCGCCACGGCCAGACAGGCCTATGTTTGAGCCACCACTTTTTGCGGTTACCTCAAACCCAACGATGTCACCTGCAAGAAGGGTGCTGAAATTGCTCACTTCCGCAGAAACCTGATTAACCTGACCGTTCATGCGCGCAGAAAGCTCGATTTGCGAGGTGCCGTTGAAATCCGGCACCCTGAGATCAAGATCCATCTCGGTCAGGACAATGTCAGTTCCACCGCTATGATCAAGGAACCGCAATGAACCACCCGTCGCTAACCCGTGGTCAAGGGTAAACGCAGGAATCCCCCCTGCGCTTTCAGGCACGGCCTGGTCCGTTGCGGCAGGTGTTTCAGACGCAAGCTCAAATTCCCAGTTCGCGCGCCCGTCCTTTGCAACCTCAAGCAGGATATCAGGCGCGATCGCCTCGACCTGATCAATCTTAATATTGCCACTCAGAAGCGACATCAGGTCAACGCCCACGCGCATCCCTTCGGCTTTCAGCATCGGTCCGGCATCAGACCAATCGGCATTGGCAATTTCAATTGGCCCGGTGCGTACGCCCAGTTTTGGGTAGATCGAGGCGCGAACCTCGCCCTCAATTTTCATCGCCCGCCCAGTTGCAGTTCCAAACTCACGCGCGGCGATGGCGGCAATCCGCTCTCCCGGGACAATGAACAAGACGCCGACCAGAAGGGCCACCAGAACAATAAGTGTCAGAATAAAGCGGATAATCCAGCGCACCACAAACCTCCGGGCAGAATGGTTAGTTTGGAATCTAAGGACTTCGCGGGCGAACAACAAGTAGAACGCGACACCCCTTTTGTTGCGCGCAAGGCTCAGCTATATCCCGCGGATGAGCCTGAACCCGCCAAACCTCCGCCCCGACCTCGCCCCAAAGGCGAAGATTGACGCAAATGACCGCGTAGACGTGCGCGACGGTCAGCCGAAAATCGGCATGGTCAGCCTTGGCTGCCCCAAGGCGCTGGTGGACAGTGAGCGCATTCTAACGCGGCTTCGAGCCGAAGGTTACGCGATTTCGCCAGATTACGCCGGGGCCGATGCGGTGATCGTGAACACCTGCGGGTTTCTTGATTCTGCCAAGGCCGAAAGCCTTGAAGCGATTGGCGAGGCGTTGAATGAAAACGGCCGTGTCATCGTGACGGGCTGCCTGGGCGCTGAGGAAGATTATATTCGCGGCACCCACCCAAGCGTGCTGGCGGTGACTGGCCCGCATCAGTACGAACAGGTGCTTGATGCCGTGCATCAGGCGGTGCCGCCCAGCCCTGACCCCTTTATGGACCTGCTGCCGGCACGGGGCATCAGCCTGACCCCGCGCCACTACAGCTATCTGAAAATTTCAGAAGGCTGCAATCACAAGTGCAAGTTCTGCATCATCCCGGATATGCGAGGCAAGCTTGCCAGCCGTCCGGCCCACGCGGTGCTGCGCGAGGCGGAAAAGCTGGTCGAGGCCGGGGTGCGGGAACTGCTGGTGATATCGCAGGATACAAGCGCCTATGGGCTTGACCGGAAATATGACCTGAACCCCTGGAAAGACCGCGAGGTGCGCAGCCATATCACCGACCTTGCGCGCGAACTTGGCGGCATGGACGCATGGATACGCCTGCATTACGTCTACCCCTACCCGCATGTGCGCGACCTTATCCCGCTTATGGCGGATGGGCTGGTGCTGCCCTACCTCGACATCCCGTTTCAACACGCCCACCCTGATGTGCTGCGCCGGATGGCGCGGCCTGCGGCGGGTTCAAAAACGCTGGATGAAATCGCGGCGTGGCGGAATGTCTGCCCCGATATCACGCTGCGCTCGACCTTCATCGTTGGCTACCCCGGCGAAACGGAGGAAGAGTTCCAGACATTGCTCGACTGGCTGGATGAAGCGCAGCTCGACCGGGTTGGATGTTTTAAATACGAGAACGTCGATGGCGCGCGGTCAAACGCGCTGCCGGACCATGTGGCCGAAGAGGTGAAAGAAGAGCGCTGGCATCGGTTTATGGAAAGAAGTCAGGCGATTTCGGCGGCAAAACTAGCCGCAAAGGTTGGCTCGCGGCTGGAGGTAATTGTCGACGAAGTGGACGATGAAGCCGCCACATGCCGCACAAAAGCCGACGCACCAGAGATCGACGGCAACCTGTTCATCGATGAAGGGTTTGAGGAGTTGAAGCCGGGGGATATCCTTCGCGTTGAAGTTGATGAGGCGAGTGAGTATGATTTGTGGGGTCGGGTTGTTTGAATCTAACTTGGTACCATCTCGAATTTTTGAGACACCTAGATAACCTTTCAACTCCATTCCTTTTAATCGGTGGTCAAGCCAGATCGCACTATCTTGGTACGACTTCTCGTGATCTTGACATCTGGATGCCCACAGATAACTCACAAAACTCGACTGTTAAGAGCGCGCTTGAGAAGTGGTCTTCACGATTTTCCAACCGCACCGCGCGACCCATTGCACAGCCATTTTGTTTGACGGAAAAAACACAGATCATGTTTCCCGACACAGATGTGTCAGTTATAGATGACAAGAACCAATTGTTAAGAATCAACGAACAGACAAAAATAGACATACTATTTTCGCTAGAACCACTTTCGTTTGAAACTTCGCTATCAAATTGCGAGTGGATCAATGTTAATGGACTTCAAGTACCAATCCTCTCACAAGCCGATTTACTGAAAGTAGAAAAATGATCTGACACAGTCAGAGCATAGGCCCGCCCCCGTGGGGGGCGTGGGCGGGCCTTGGGCTACTTTGAAGCTAGGTGGGGCGTTTGGCCGGGTATGCTTAGCCCGTCCTGTTTTCCAGATAGTGCCGTACCGCCTCCTGCACGTGGCGAAAGCGATCTCCGCCCAGATGCTTGCCTCCGTACCAGCGGGTGACGACGATGATGTGGTTTTGCAGGCCCTCACGCTCCAGCATCCGCAGAATAATCATCCCGGAGCCGGATTCTCCGTCATCGTTTTTTAGCGGGGTGTCCCCCAGCAGCACGGCCCATGTGTTATGGGTCGCCTTCGCGAATTTCTTTTGCTTGCAAAGTTGCTTGATAAAATCCTGCGCCTCGGCGCGCGACGCAACGGGGCCACCCGACACCGCGTATTTTGAGCCACGGTCGGTCAGGATATTGTCGAAAATCTGCATATCCCTCCCCTACCCCGAAAGGGCCGGAATGGCGAGGGTCAGTCTTTCTTGCTCAGCTCTTCAAACAGCGCCTTGTTGCGGCAATAGCTTGGGGTCTCGTCGGCCCCGTCCTTATGCGCCTCTAGCCATTGTTCACAGTCTGCCGGATCATCGCAGGCCATGCAGCGCTGCACGGTGTTGCGCAAATCTTCCGGGCGCAGCTCTCCGCGTTGCAGTTTTTCGTCGATATCAACGCCAAGCGTGTCGGCCATACGGCCCGCAAGCCCTGCGTGACGGTCGTATTTTGAAAAAATACTCATGTATCCGTTCCCTTCCAGGAAAACAGAAACAGAGCGGCGCAAGACGCGCCTTGATCAAGATCAAGTGCGGTTCAGAGCCCCGCAGCCGTGCGGCGGACAACTTCCATGCGCTGCGCATTTGGCGGATGCGAGCCGAGGAAGCGGTTGCCGGGGTCCGGAATGCGGTTGAAATACTGTGCACCGCGCAACGGATTATACCCCGCGCGCGCCGTAATGCGGGTGCCAAGGCTGTCGGCCTCAAGCTCAAAATCTTTTGAGTAACGGCGTGCGCCAACAGTAGCGCCAAGGTCCTGCCCGGACTTCACGTCAGCCCCCAGAACCGCAGCCGCTATTCCGCCAATGATCATGCCGCCCAGCGCGGATTGCTGCGTGCGCGGAATGTGACCCGCGATGTGGTGTGCGGTTTCATGACCCATGACAAAGGCCAGTTCGTCCTGATTTTGCGCCTCTGCAATCAGCGCGACGGTGAACGCGACAACGGGCCGGCCGCTACGATCAAGCGTCTGAAAAGCATTTGGTGGCTGGTTTGGCCTGTTGTCGACCACGATCTTGAAATCACAGTTCACGCCTTGCGTTCTTTGGCGGCAAATTTGCTCGGCGACAGGTTCAACCCGGCGCACAACAGCCGTGAAATTACGGGCGGCTGTCGCGCTGTCCAGCCGCGCGACCTTGGGTTGCTGTTGAGGCGGTGCTTGGGTTCTTGGGGTCGAGCTTGTTGTGACTTCACATCCGGCCAACGCCAAGGCGGTTAGCGGGATCAGGGCGAACATTCGTAAATTGACACTCATCATACGTGCAACCTTATCAAAGGATGCGATCAATTAAAGCCCAAATTACGGATACGTCCGCTTGCAAAAGTGCCGGTAAAGTCTAGGCTGATCACATGTTTACAATAGAGCACGAATTTGATGCCACGGTGATCACGCTTGTTGATGAGCCGGGCAGCCATTTGCAGGAAGATGTTACAATTCAGGCATTTGAGGACTGCGTGACAATCGAACAACTTGATACAAGGACAGACAAGGTGCAGAAAATAACCCTGTCCCAGTCGATGTTGCATGATCTTGCAGCCGCGCTTGATTTGCCAGAAGGCGTGTATCGGTTGCACCGCGCAGAGGATTCTTGAAAACACCGCTTAGTCGCTGATCTGAAACACCTTGTCGCGCGCGGTCGCGCCACGGATCAGGATCAAACGTGTTTTCGGCACGCCCAGCGCCTTGGAAAGCAGTTTCTGCACCATTGCGGTTGCTTTACCACCTTCCGGCACGGTCGTTACGTAAACCCGCAATGCACCGCCCTCTTCCACCACGCGGTTGCGCGAGGCTTTGGGTGTGACCCGCACGGAAATTTCCGTACCGGGACGTGCAAGATGTGTCAGGTCTGGGTCCGCCATATTCTGCCTCTGGTAAACCTGTGCAACGCTGGTCTAATCTGCCCCAGATAACGGGAAAGGGCAGCAGATGACCACGGGTTTCTTTTGGGATGAGCGCACGTTCTGGCATGGAGGGGGCAACTATGCGTCAATGGCCCCGGTTGGCGGGCTGGTTCAGCCTATGGGGGCGGGTGGCCTGCCGGAAAACCCGGAAACAAAGCGGCGTCTTGTCAACCTGTTGCGTGCCTCTGGACTGTGGGAAGAACTGCACACCCAAGGTGCACCAGAGGCAACGCATGAAGATTTGCTGCGTGTCCACCCCGAACACTATCTGACCGAATTCAAGAAACTCTCTGACGCTGGCGGTGGCGAACTGGGGTTGCGTACACCCTTTGGCCCCGGTGGCTATGAAATGGCGGCACTTTCTGCGGGGTTATCAAAAGCAGCTTTGTGTTCAGTGCTTAAGGGAGAGGTTGAAAACTCTTACGCGCTTTCCCGCCCGCCCGGGCACCATTGTTTGCCGGATTTTCCGAACGGGTTTTGCCTGATGGCAAATCTCGCGATTGCGATTGAGGCCGCTTTTGCCGAAAAGCTATGCGGGCGCGTTGCCGTCATTGACTGGGACGTGCACCACGGCAACGGAACCGAGGCGATTTACTATGAACGAGACGATGTTCTGGCAATCTCGCTTCATCAGGAACGCAACTATCCGCAGGACACGGGGTTTGTTGCGGATCGTGGGGAAGGTGCAGGCAAGGGCTGTAACATAAACATACCGCTGCCACCGGGAGGCGGGCACGTGATGTATCTGGAAGCGATGGATCGCATTGTTATGCCAGCACTTTACCAGTTCAAACCCGATGTCATCGTCATCGCCAATGGATATGACGCAAGCGCGCTTGATATGCTGAGCAGGATGCTGGCGACCGCCAATACCTTTGCGCAGATGACGACACGGGTGAAACAGGCTGCAAACGATCTATGTAATGGGCGATTGATGATGGCGCATGAAGGCGGTTACAGCGAGCTTTACGTACCTTTCTGTGGCCACGCTGTCCTGTCAGAGATGTCGGGGAGCAAGATTGAGGCCCCTGACCCCCTGCTTTCGCGCGTGAACGGACAACAACCCTCAGAACGACTGAATGCATTTTACAGCGAGCTCCTGGCGGAGATGCAGGAATTCTTTTCCTGAGCCTTGTTGATCACCCCCAAAGAACGCATAGGTCATTGCGAAAAGACGGAGAGAACATGCCAGCCCCAAATGCCGCAGCAATGGAATTTCTGCTGACCCGCCGTTCGCGCCCAGCGAAAACACTTACCGGGCCCGCACCAGACCACGAGGCACTGATGCCAATCTTGTCAGCGGGCGCCCGTACACCTGACCACGGAAAGCTGGAACCATGGCGATTTATCGTTTTGGAGGGCACAGCACTTACGCGTCTCGCCGCGCTTGTTGAAGCCCGCGGGGTGGTGCTTGCGCTTGAAACAGACAAGATCGACAAAATGTACCGGCAGTTTGCTGATGCCGATCTGGCGGTTGCGGTGATATCCGCGCCAAAGCCGTCAGACAAGGTGCCGGAGATTGAACAGGTTTTATCTGCCGGGGCGGTATGTCTTTCGATGCTGAATGCCGCGCTGGCCTCTGGCTGGGGGGCGAACTGGCTAACGGGCTGGGCGGCGCATGACTGCGTTTTTCTGCGCGATGGGCTTGGCCTGTCAGAAACAGAAAGCATTGCAGGTTTCATTCACATCGGAACAGAAACCAATGCCCCGCCTGAACGACCCCGCCCTGATGTCGGCGCTATTACAGAATGGGTCGGCGCGTGATTTTTTCTGATTTTTTAAAAGCCCTTACTCAGCTTAGTGACAAGCGGTTCCGCCGTGTACTTTGGATGGGGATTGGCCTGACAATTGCCCTTCTGTTTGGTGTCTACGCTGTTTTTCTGGGTGGCTTAAATTGGCTGACACCAGATGAACTCACGCTTCCGTGGATTGGCGAAATCACCTGGGTTGATGATCTGCTGTCCTGGGCCTCTGTCTTTCTGATGATCGGGTTTTCAGTCTTTTTGATGGTGCCGGTCGCTTCGGCATTTACCGGGTTTTTCCTTGAAGATGTGGCGCAGGCGGTAGAGGACAAGCACTTTCCGTACCTGCAGCCTGCTCCCCGCATCCCGTTTAGTGAGAGCGTGCAGGACAGCCTAAATTTCCTCGCATTGCTTGTCGTTGCGAACATCTTAGCGCTATTCGTCTATGCAGCTTTTAATATCTTCGCGCCCCTGATTTTTTGGGCCCTGAACGGGTTTTTACTTGGGCGAGAGTATTTTCAATTGGTTGCCATGCGCAGGATTGGACGTGCTGATGCAAAAAAATTGCGCCGACGTCACATCGGGCAAATCTGGCTCGCAGGCGCACTGATGGCGGTGCCACTGTCCGTTCCGTTTGTGAATTTTCTCATACCTGTGCTAGGTGCCGCGACTTTCACCCATTTGTTTCACCGATTACAGGCGCAGGCCCCATCCGGTTAAACCAGTCGATATCGCGCACTGTGATCTTACCACTGAAGAGGATACCGGCAATAACAACCCAAAGCACACTGGCGATAGCCGTTGTTATCTTTGCCTTTTTCCCGATCTGCGGGTTATGAGGGGCACCCGCGTGTGTTCCGGGCACAATTTCACCCACGTCATCCTGTGTTTTAAGACGGATCGGCAAAACGCAGAGCATCACCAGAAACCAAAGGACGGCAAACAGAACGATCGCTGAGGTGATGGACATCAGACCTGTTCCAGTTCAACCAAACAGCCGTTGAAATCTTTTGGATGCAGGAAAATCACCGGTTTTCCATGCGCGCCGATTTTTGGCTCTCCGGTGCCCAAGACGCGCGCACCCTCGGATTGCAGGTGGTCCCGGGCGGCAAGGATATCTTCGACCTCATAGCAGATGTGGTGAATACCGCCTGAGGGATTTTTCTCCAGAAACCCAGCAATCGGGCTGTTGTCGCCCAGTGGATAGAGCAGTTCTATCTTGGTGTTGGGAAGCTCTATGAATACGACGGTTACGCCATGGTCCGGTTCATCCTGAGGTGCGCCGACATTGGCGCCAAGCGCACCCCGATACTGCGCGCAGGCTGCCTCCAGATCTGGGACCGCGATGGCAACATGGTTAAGACGTCCAATCATTTTGAGCACTCCTTAGAAAGCGGATGCGGGGGTTATGGCCGCTGCAAACACTGCGTGCAAGCGGCGGTTGGACGCAGTGCCGTAGCCTGCATTAACGGGCTGTTCACGCAAAACCCGTTCTAATCCGACTCAGAAAGCTGAAACTGGGGAAAAAAGATGGATAGCTATGATACCTTTATGATGACTCGTGTACCAACAGCCGAACGTCCGCTGATGGGGCTTACGGTACTTGTTGTTGAAGACAGCCGATTTGCGAGCGAGGCGATGCGCCTGTTGTGTTTGCGCAGCGGGGCCCGCATCCGACGTGCTGATTGCCTTAAATCAGCGCGCCGCCACCTTGGGGTTTATCGGCCCTCAGTGGTTATTGTTGATCTTGGTTTGCCGGACGGGTCTGGCGCAGATCTGATACAAGAGCTGCACACAGGTGCAGCACGCGTTGACGTGATTTTAGCCACAAGCGGCGATGATGGTCTTGAAGATGCGGCACTGGCCGCAGGTGCCGATGGGTTTATAGCAAAACCAATAGAAAGCCTGGCTGTCTTTCAGTCTATTGTCCTGGCAAACCTGCCCGGCGGTATGCGCCCGACCGGGCCACGCCTTTTACCCGATGCGGAAATCAGGCCTGATCCAATCGCTTTCCGAGACGATTTGATTAGCATCACTCGCAAACTGAGCGACAAAGCCGACAAGAGCACCCTAGACTATGTTGCGCAATTCCTTTCCGGAGTTGCACGAAGCGCCCACGACAGAGCCCTTGAAACAGCCGCAGGAGCACTTGCCAGAGACTGTGCCAAAGGCAACCCTCGGTGTTCTGACATTGCGCGATTGGCCGGAATTGTTCAGGAGCGACTGGAAAGAACTGCGTGTATTTGAAAAACAGCAAATTTTGAAAACGGCGGCTGACTACACCAACGGGCATTCTCGCCGTTTTCAAAAATGAATTAAGATATTGTTTTAAAGTTATTTTTCACTTTTCGCAGCACATAGAGCGCTAAAACCAACGTTCCTGCCTAAGAGCTTTCCATGCGGGGGTCGGGTTTTGCTACAGCTTTTCCCAAATCTTGCCACATTCACAATTCAAACTCCTTGTAGTGAAAAGCCAAAACTGATGAGCGAAAAGCAAGGCAATCTGACATGGAAACGATTTTTGATCTATTCGTGAGCGACGAAAACGGCAGCACAGCAGTCGACTGGCTCGTGTTGATTACCGGCGTTATGGCATTGTCCTTCGCAGTCATGTCAACCCTTGGCAAAGAAAACACCGTCTTGGCTTCAGAGACATCAGGCCCTCAAACCAATGTTGTTTCGAACGGATCACAAAGCTGATCTGAAACGAGTTTCGCAACGCACCTAAAAACCGCCCAGCAGATTTGCCGAGCGGTTCTTTTTGTCCAATCGTGCAAATTAATCCTGTGGTATGACCCGCAAGCCAAGTTCGCGAAGTTGCTCGTTTGACGGCTCACTTGGGGCCGACATCATCAGGTCTTCGGCGCGCTGGTTCATCGGGAACATGATGACCTCGCGGATATTGGCTTCATCCGCCAGCAACATCACGATCCGGTCAATCCCAGCGGCACAACCACCGTGCGGCGGTGCGCCGTATTTAAAGGCATTCACCATTCCGCCAAAGCGGCTTTCCACCTCTTCCGCACCGTAACCGGCAAGTTCAAAAGCCTTGAACATGATTTCTGGTTTGTGGTTCCGAATCGCGCCCGACACCAGTTCATAACCGTTGCAGGCAAGGTCATATTGGTAGCCAAGGACGGAAAGCGGATCTCCATCAAGTGCGTCCATTCCGCCTTGTGGCATGGAAAACGGGTTATGGGAAAAGTCGATCTTACCGGTTTCTTCATCTGCCTCGTACATTGGAAAGTCGACGATCCAGGCAAAAGCGAAGCGGTCTTGATCGATAAGACCCAGCGTCTCGCCAATCTCTGTGCGGGCCCGGCCAGCGACAGCCTCAAAAGCAGAAGGTTTTCCGCCAAGGAAGAACGCCGCATCACCAACCCCAAGATCAAGTTGCTGACGGATCGCCTCTGTCCGCTCGGGGCCGATGTTTTTGGCCAAGGGACCAGCGGCTTCCATACCGTTTTCACCATCACGCCAGAAAATATAGCCCATTCCGGGCAAACCTTGCGCCTGCGCAAAGGCATTCATCCGGTCACAGAATTTACGGCTGCCGCCACTGGGTGCCGGGATGGCGCGAATTTCGGTACCTTCCTGCTCCAGCAATTTTGCGAAAATTGCAAAACCGGAGCCTGCAAAATGTTCGCTCACAATCTGCATCTTGATCGGGTTACGCAGGTCAGGCTTGTCGGTGCCGTACCAGAGAGCTGAATCGCGGAACGAGATTTGCTCCCATGTCTCGTCAACTTTGCGACCGCCGCCAAATTCCTCAAAGATTCCGCTGATGACCGGCTGGATCGTGTCAAAAACGTCCTGCTGGGTCACAAAGCTCATCTCAAGATCAAGTTGGTAAAAATCGGTTGGTGATCGGTCTGCACGCGGATCTTCATCCCTAAAACACGGCGCGATCTGGAAATATTTGTCAAATCCCGACACCATGATCAGCTGTTTGAACTGCTGCGGAGCCTGCGGAAGTGCGTAGAACCTGCCGGGGTGCTGGCGTGACGGGACCAAAAAGTCGCGCGCACCTTCGGGGCTTGAGGCTGTGATAATAGGCGTCTGGAATTCTTTGAAACCCGTATCCCACATGCGCTGCCGCATTGACGCTACAACATCAGAACGCAAAATCATGTTGTGTTGCAGTTTTTCGCGGCGCAGGTCGAGGTAGCGGTATTTTAACCGGGTTTCTTCGGGATATTCCTGATCCCCAAAAACGATCAGGGGCAGTTCATCAGCAGCGCCCAACACTTCCATATCACGGATGAAAACCTCGATTTCACCGGTTGGCAGCTTTGGGTTTATCAGGCTTTCGTCGCGTGCCTTAACCTCGCCATCAATGCGAATACACCACTCGCTGCGCAGGTTTTCAACCTCGGCAAAGACCGGGCTGTCGGGATCACACAGTACTTGCGTAACACCGTAATGGTCACGCAGATCGATAAACAAAATACCACCATGATCGCGCACGCGGTGTACCCAGCCGGAAAGACGAACGGTCTCTCCAACATTTGCTTTGGTCAGTTCAGCGCAGGTCTGGCTACGAAAGGCGTGCATCGGGTATTCCCTCGAGGGTAGTGAAAGCTTCGCGCCGATACACATTGCGTACGCCCGGAAGTCAAGGTCACAGTGAGAATTGCCTGTATTTTTGGGTGTTCAAATCAACGTAACCTCGGAATTCGGGCCAAAAAAACATCGAACTAGACAGGAAGGCCATGTTTTCACTAATATTTTGCATGGAAGGACGCTGAATCTGGGGCAGAGCGCGAATTTTAGTACCAGATATTTTTTAGGGGGATGTTATGTGGGAAGCTCTCTTTGTACGAATGCTAAAGCAGCTAATTCGGCACGGTACGCTGGATTTGCAGCTTCCAAGTGGCCGCAAGGAACGGTTCGGAGATGGGGACGGATCTGTCGTAATTGCCCAGATCACTGACCCTGGTCTGCCGCGCCGCTTCATGATCAACCCGGAACTTACGATTGGGGAGGCCTATATGGAAGGCACCCTGAACATCGACAACGACGACTTGCACAGCTTTATCGCGCTTGGCATTCGGAACATGTCTGTCGGGCGTGGTCATGGGCTGGAACGGTTTTTTGGCCCATTCTTGCGATATGTCAGCCAATACAACCCAATGGGGCGCGCGCGCAGCAATGTCGCGCATCATTATGATTTGTCTGGTGCGCTGTATGACCTTTTTCTGGATGAGGACAAGCAATATTCCTGTGCCTATTTTCGTCATCCTGATGACACGCTTGAACAAGCTCAGATACAAAAGAAAGCCCATATCGCACAGAAACTATGTCTTGAGCCAGGAATGCGGGTTCTTGATATCGGATGCGGCTGGGGCGGTATGGCCATAACATTGGCCAAAGACTATGGCGTGCATGTTGTTGGTGTCACATTGTCAGAAGAACAACATAAAGTCGCACGCGCACGCGTTGATGCTGCGGGCCTGAACGAGCAGATCGATATACGCTTAACAGACTACCGCGCGCTGGATGGTAAATTTGACAGAGTAGTTTCTGTCGGAATGTTTGAGCACGTGGGCGTGCCGCATTACCGGGAGTATTTCAGTCACGTAAGCGACAGGCTAACGGACAACGGAATCGCATTGATACACACCATTGGGCGCGAATCGCCACCAGGACGCACAAGCCCCTGGGTACTGAAGTATATTTTCCCAGGCGGTTATGTCCCTTCGCTTTCCGAGGTAAGCAAAGCGATCGAGAAGGAAGGTCTCTGGACCACAGATGTTGAAGTTTGGCAGCTGCATTATGCTGAAACGCTAAAACATTGGTACACGCGTTTTATGGCAAATATCGATAAGGCCCGGCAGATTTACGATGACCGATTCTGCAGGATGTGGCGGTTCTATCTGATTTCAGCGGAGCTCACATTTAGACTACACCGACAGGTTGTTTTTCAATTTCAACTCACCCGCAAACAAGGTGTCGTTCCCCTGACCCGCGATTACATTTACCAAGGCGATGAAAAACAGCACTGGCGGGCAGCGGAATAGATTTCCGGGCTAAACCAGATGCGCCCTTATCAGACCACGCAGCGAATTCCCCACAAACAATCGCTGTGCCTTTTTAATATCGCGCTCTGTTAGTATTGCCTCTGCGGCCTCTCCTGCGTCCAGCATTTTCTGCCGCAACACACCGGGAAGCAGGCCACACGTAAGTGGTGGAGTAATCAAACCCTGCCCAAAATCCGCAAAAACATTCGTTATTGTTCCTTCGCAAATTTCGCCGCGTTCATTCAGAAAAATCAACTCGTCCACACCGTTCGGAAGGTTTGCACGGGCATTGTCGTAAAGCTGACGCTCTGTGGTTTTCACTTGCAACCAGCGGTCATCTGAGCGGAGCCTGTCTTTTGCAACCATAACGCGCCACGCGCTAACAGTCGATGATATTGGAAATACCTGCAGCTCAAATTTACCGTTTAACTTCAATGTCATACGACATCGCCGCGTGTCAGTTCCCGAAACAGACGATAACAAATGCTGCGCAGCATTTCTGTCAAAATCAATCCCAAAACCCTGCGCGCTCTTTTCCATTCGCGAAAGATGGAGATCAAGATTTTGAAATCCCAGAGCCGGATCAAACCCAAACGTTTCAATCAGCTTGAGATCGGGGGGGAGATTTCTGCGTAGCGCACTTTCCACAGGGCTTCCTCATATTCGCCATCGGCTGTGCTGTCCCAGACAACACCGCCGCCAACATTAAGTCGCACAGCGCCACCTTCAAAGAGCGAAAGTGTGCGGATTGCAACGTTGAAACATGATGACCCGTCTGGCGCCATCCAGCCAATTGTACCGCAGTATATTCCGCGTGGCGTTGGTTCCAGATCCCGGATTACCTGCATTGCACGGTGTTTGGGCGCGCCTGTGACTGAACCGCAGGGAAAAAGTGCGCGCAGGATATCGGGCAGGGATGTGCTTTCTTTAAGGTGCGCCGTTACGCGCGATACCATCTGATGAACTGTTGCGTAGCTATCGACACGAAACAATTCAGGCACTTTGACCGAGCCAACCTTGGATACCTGGCTGATATCATTGCGTAAAAGATCAACGATCATCAGGTTTTCAGCGCGGTTTTTGGGGTCCTTCAGCAGCCAGTTGTAACGTTCATCGTCTTCACCTGCTGTTATGCCGCGCGGGACCGTGCCTTTCATGGGCAATGTTTCAATTTCGCCGTCCGCTGTTGTACGAAAGAAAAGCTCAGGTGAACGCGACAGGATTTCCGGCCCAACCCCAAGATCAACATGCGCGCCGTAAAGCACAGGCTGACGCGCCGCCAAAAGACCGAAAAGTGCCTCGGCAGAGCCTGCGCGGTTCGCCAAAATTGGAAACGTCAGATTGGCCTGATAAATATCACCCGCCCCGATCAACGCGCGAAGCTTGTCAAACGCCCGGTGATAGTCATTTGCTGACCAAAGTGGCGTCAACGAAGACAAGACGGCCTCTCCCACGCCAATATTCGCTGAATCTGGCGTATCAAACACGCCAAAAAGCAGCAATGGTGTGTCGCGGTCTTCTGGCAAGAGATGAGCAAGCTTTGGCATCAAAACATAGCCAAGTTCGTAAGAACAATAGCCTGCAATCCAGCGTCCATCGGCTTGTGCCCTTGAAAGCGCGTCCAGCGCTGCAGGCACTTCTTCAGCAGTTTTTGCCACAATCAACTGTTCCGGCGCACGAAAAAGTGTGCCGGTTCCATCTGGTCCGTGGTCAAAAAATATCTGCGGCTGTGCCAAAATGAATCGCCTGATGCTACGTCACAGGGTGCTTCTAGTCTGCTTTTCGCTGCTCTGCGCCCCTAAAATCCGACATCTGCGAAGTGAGAGCGGCAAAATACCTAGGTTGCAGTGTCTCGCTGGTTTTCCATACCCATGGAAATCAGGCGCGGCGTTTTACTTTGTTCTGCCTGAAACTCAGCTTTGTCCGACATTCCGCGCCAGTTCGCCGATACAAAAGATTGTGCAACAGCACCGCCTAATGTTGTGCCGGGTCCAAGCACGATAAAAACATCCGGCATCAACTCGCGCGCGGCTGTTCGAATTGCTGCAGAGAAATCATAGGGTTCGACGACCTGATGCTGAAGCGTATAGGACCATAGCGCACCCAGATCGCTTGACTTCGGGTGCCAAAGCCCACCGCGACCGTCTACCAAAGGCAACTTAGGCTGCTGAAACAGCGTTTGCGGCAGACGCCTTTGGCCTTCTGCGGCAATAGGCGCCATCAATTCCGTGTGGAACGCCGCATGATTTTGCAACCGCATCGGGAAACGGTCCTGAACGCGGGGCGCTTGCTTTTCGAAGGCCTCCAACCCGGTTTCGTCCCCGGCAAGCACCAGCATACCACCAAGGTCGATAGAAAGGGCCAGTCTATGGTTCGCGCGATTGTCGATTTCAGACATGATTGCAAGGACTTCTGCACGTTTGCCACCCGGGTCACGCCAGTCTTCATCCGTAACCGGATATATCAACTGACCGCCAACGCCCCGTTCATGCATCAGCGTTCCCATGGTGTTCACAACATCCAGACCCGCCATGGGCGACAAAGCCCCGGCACAGGCAAGCGCTATATACCAACCCATCGAATTTCCGGTGACACCAATGATGTCAAACTTTTCTGCGCTGATTGAAAGGAAGTCCGCGTAGGCGCAGGCATAGATCAATGGCGAAGCATTGTCGCCCCGTGTATGGTGCGGTCCCGAGAACCGGGCTGCATTGTCCAACTTGCTTACCGCTTCTTGTCCAAGCGCAGTGCGATAGCCATCAAACTCGCCAATAATCGCGGATCTATTCGCGTGGTGCCGCTTGAGATAACCAAGCTCGGTTTTGTTATAGGTGCCGCGCCCAGGGGCGACGACGACAGCAGTTTGTTTCATTTCGCCCCCCAAAGCTTTTCAGCAGCCTGAACAATGCTTTCACAGGACGGCATCGTGACTGCATAAGCTGGACCTGTAGCAATAAAGCTGTCTTCTGCAGCAAGGCGCGCATTCGGTAAGTTAGATTGTTCTGAAAGAAGTGTCATAACCGCCTCGGAAACATTTCCACTTTGGCGGCATTCATCGACAACCAAAACCTTTTTGGCACCTTTTATAGCATTAATAATCGCCTCTTCAGGCAGCGGCGACAACCAGCGCATATCAATTATTCGTGTTTGAATACCCTTCTCTTTCAATATTTTAGCCGCCTGTTGGCTTAGATAATGGCCGTTTCCATAGGTCACAATTGCCAGAGGCCCCTCACCTGTTACGCCAACCTCGCCAAGCGCGATCCGTTCGTCCGGTGCGGGGTAGATCTGCATCCATCCACTATCTTTTGCGTCGTGCAAATCGCGCATCGGGTAAAGCGCGATAGGTTCGACAAACACCACAACACGTTGCTCTTCCCGCGCAAGGCGCACACATTCGCGCAGCATTTTTGCGGCATCCGCCCCGTGGCTTGGCACAGCAACGATCACGCCTGGAATATCGCGCAGAACTCCCAATGAATTATCGTTATGGAAATGACCACCAAACCCTTTCTGATACCCAAGGCCTGCGATGCGCAAAACCATCGGGTTGGTGAACTGTCCGTTGGAAAAGAACGAGAGCGTCGCAGCCTCGCCACGAAGCTGATCTTCAGCGTTGTGCAGGTAGGCAAGGAACTGAATCTCCGGCATCGGAATAAAACCGTTGTGTGCCATACCGATAGCCAAGCCTAAGATGGATTGTTCATCAAGCAGGGTATCAATCACCCGGTCGACACCGAACCTGTCACTCAGTTTTTGCGTAACGCCATAAACGCCGCCCTTTTGGCCGACATCTTCGCCCATTAGCGCGATTTCATCATGTTCCAACATCAGATCGGTCAATGCCCAGTTTATCAGGCGTGACATGTGCTGTGGCTCGGACATGGCACGCATATCAGAGCCGAATGCGGCTTCGCGGGCTTCATCCGATGGGCCATTTGTCGGTGTGCAACGGCGTTTTGGCGGCACAATGCTGCCCATAACTTCTGACGCGGTTTTTAGGCGTGGTCGAGTAATTGCTTCGGCAGCGACGCGCGTGCATTGCGCCTCTGCGTCGTCATAAATTGAAAGCACCTCATCTGTGCTCAGAACACCCGCATCAATCAGCAGCCTTGCAGAATGCAGTAACGGATCGTCCGATTCCCACGTCTCGAAGGTTTCTTTCGCAAGGTAAGTTTGCTGCATATCAGAGCCAGCATGGCCATAAAGCCGAACAAGGCTAAGGTGCAGAAACGCCGGTTTTCTGCGGGTGCGAACATATTCTACTGCAGCTTTCGCTGCGCAGAAAGTATCGTACAAATCAAGCCCGTTTGCGTAAAAGTATTTCAACCCCGGGCGATGCTCAAAATTCGCAGAAACCCAGCCACGCGGGGTGCGGGTTGAGATGCCTATCCCATTGTCTTCACATATAAAAAGAAGCGGAAGTGGTACGGATTGAAACGAAGTCCAGCAAGCCGTATTGATAGCCCCCTGAGCGGTAGAATGATTGGAAGAAGCATCGCCAAACGAGCAGATGACAATACTATTGTCTTTGAGTGTTTTATGCTCCGGCGCGTGCCGTCTGGCAAGGCCAATCGAATAGGCGGCACCCACGGCTTTTGGCAGATGGCTGGCAATAGTCGAGGTTTGCGGCGGTATCATCAGGCTATGTGACCCCAGCACCTTGTGCCGCCCGCCGGAAATCGGGTCTTCGGTTGAGGTGGCAAAGCTTAGCAGCATATCCCAAGCGGGTGTTGTACCCGGCACCTGTGCGCTGCGCCGGGTTTGAAATGCACCGTCCCGATAGTGCAGGAACGCCATGTCATCAGGGTTAAGGGCGGAAGCGACCGCTGCCATACCTTCATGCCCGGAAGAGCCAATTGTATAGTACCCCTGCCCTGCCGCCTGCATTTTGCGCGACGTTCGGTCGAGGTTCCGACTTAAACATTGCGCGCGAAAGATCGCGACCGCCTCGGTCGGTAAAAGGGGGCCGTTTGGTGCAGCCCCTTTTGGAAAATCTCCACGTTTTACGCGGGTCTGAAATGCCTCGTGGACGATATCAGCACGATCCATAGATCAACCTTATTCTTCAATGCAGCCCAAAACTTCAGCCTTACAGGAAAGGCCCTAGAAAAACGCCTGTAGCCCGGTTTGCGCACGCCCCAGGATAAGGGCATGTACATCATGTGTACCTTCATATGTGTTTACCGTTTCAAGGTTTACCATATGACGGATCACCTGAAATTCCAGGCTGATGCCGTTGCCACCATGCATGTCACGTGCCATCCGCGCGATATCCAGCGCCTTGCCGCAGTTGTTGCGTTTCATCATCGAAATCATTTCCGGTGCAGCATTCGCTTCGTCCATCAGCCGGCCAACACGCAAAGACCCTTGCAGGCCAAGCGTGATCTCTGTCTGCATATCCGCCAGTTTTTTCTGGTAAAGCTGCGTGCCCGCAATTGGTTTATTGAACTGCTTTCGGTCTAGGCCGTATTGCCGCGAAGCGTGCCAGCAGAACTCGGCCGCGCCCAATACGCCCCAACTGATGCCATAACGCGCCCGGTTCAGGCAGCCAAACGGACCTTTCAGACCTTCGACATTGGGCAACAAGGCGTCTTCGCCAACTTCTACGTCTTTCATCACAATCTCACCGGTCACCGAAGCCCGCAGTGAGAGCTTATTCGCGATCTTCGGTGCCGAGAGACCTTTCATGCCTTTTTCAAGCACGAACCCTTTTATCTTTCCGCCGTGTGCGTCGGATTTTGCCCAGACAACAAAAACATCAGCGATTGGCGCGTTTGATATCCACATTTTAGAGCCGTTCAGCACATAGCCTCCGTCAACCTTTTTCGCGACGGTTTTCATGCTTGCGGGGTCAGAACCGGCATCAGTTTCTGTCAGACCAAAACAGCCAATAAATTCACCGGTAGAAAGTTTTGGCAGGTATTTTTTACGTTGCTCCTCAGTGCCATAGGCATATATCGGATACATAACCAACGAGCTTTGGACAGACATCATGGAACGATATCCGCTATCGACACGCTCTACCTCGCGCGCGACCAGACCGTAGCTCACATAACCTGCACCGATACCGCCGTATTCTTCGGGAACGGTGATACCCAACAAGCCCATTTCACCCATTTCGCGAAAGATTTCCGGGTCTGTTTTCTCTTCCTGAAACGCCTCCAGCACACGCGGCTGCAGCTTTTCCTGTGCGTATGATCGTGCTGAATCGCGGATCATACGCTCGTCTTCGGTCAACTGAAGGTCGAACCGAAACGCATCTTCCCAGTCAAAGGATTCAAGGTTCGGTTTGCTTTGCGGAGCCAGGGCCATTCTTTTTACCTCTTAAGTCAGTTCGGTCAGGGCTTGCGCAATGCGGCGACAGCCCTCTTTCAAATCAGCAGTTGCGTAAGCGTAGGACAGGCGAAAATAGCCGGGAAGGCCAAAAGCGCGCCCGGGAACCAGCGCGACATGCGCATCATCAAGAATGTAGCGACACACGTCAGCATCGGTTTCCAGAACCTCGCCTTGTGGCGTGGTCTTGCCAAAAACACCGCTGCAATCAGGAAATGCGTAAAAGGCACCACCGGGCACTTCACAATTCAGGCCTGGCATAGCGTTCAGGGCGCCAACAACAAGATCGCGTCTTTCACGGAATTCTTCTGCGCGTTCGGCCAACAGATTCTGCGACCCCTCAAGTGCTGCAAGTGCTGCTGCTTGCGAAATGGAAGAGGCACCAGAGGTCGACTGCCCCTGTACCGCGACCATTGCTTTGATCAGGTCGATGGGGCCGATACCCCAACCAAGCCGCCAGCCTGTCATGGCATAGGCCTTGGACACACCATTCACGATAAGCGTCCGGTCAGCCAGATCAGGCGCAGCTGCGCGGAAGGAAGTGAAAGGTTCATAGGTGATATGTTGGTAAATCTCATCCGCAACGATCCAGACATGCGGATGTGCACGCAAAACATCTGCTAATGCTTCAAGATCAGCGCGAGAGTACATCGCGCCAGAAGGGTTGCCCGGCGTGTTAAGCATCAACCATTTGGTATCGGCTGTGATCGCGTCTGAAAGCTGATCGGGTGTCAGACGGAACCCAGTGACCGCCCCACATTCTAATGGGACAACCGTTGCCTCGCAAAAAGCAACCATATCAGCATAGCTCGTCCAATAGGGCGCAGGCAGGATCACCTCGTCACCCGGATTTACGGTCGCTTGAAACGCATTTGACAACACCTGCTTGGCGCCTGTTGACACGATGATTTCACTCGCCTCAGGCGTATATCCGGAAAAGCGGGTGGCATCTGCTGCAATCGCTGCACGCAAGACAGGTGTGCCTTGTGTCGGCGGATAGCCTGTTTGACCATTCTTGGCGGCAAGATGGGCCGCATCAATAACATGGTCAGGCGTCGGGAAATCCGGCTCTCCGGTGCCAAATGTCAAAACATCAACACCCTCAGCACGCAACCGCGCGGCCGCCTCTGATATCTGAACAATTTCAGAAAGCTGCACATTCGCAGCGCGATCAGAGCGTTTAAAGGGGTGGTTGATACGGTTTATCATGACAATTCCGAAAGTTTCATCAGGCCTGATACTTCCATTATACCAAATTCCCTTTCCAATAAATCGATATTCGGGCATAAGTTCATGCAGAAATGGAATGTTATGCTAGCCCCACGTCGTTATCTTCCTTCTACCAGTTGGCTTGTCGCTTTTGAAGCGGTCGCGCGACTTGGTTCTGTCTCTCAAGCAGCCGAAGAGCTTTCACTGACGCAAGGCGCCGTCAGCCGGCAACTCCAAACGCTTGAATCCCAGGTTGGAGTTGCGTTGTTCTTAAGAGAAAAGAAAAGATTGCGCCTGACCCCGGCAGGCACCGATTACGCACGCGAGGTGCGTGAAACGCTGCGCAAGCTGGCAAATGCCACAATCAAACTGCGTTCTAACCCCGAAGGCGGAACACTTGAGCTCGCGATTTTGCCCGCGTTTGGCACGCATTGGCTGGCCCCGCGCCTGCCACGCTTTCTTTCAGAAAACCCCGGTGTGACAATAAACCTGTCAACACGTGTGGTGCCTTTTGATTTCAAACAAGAACGGTTTCATGCCGCGATCCATTTTGGCACTGATGACTGGTCAGGGACGCATTCGATAAAACTGATGGATGAACGGGTCGTTCCGGTTGCAGCGCCAGAATTGCTGAGAGAGCAGAATGTTAGCACCCCTGAAGACTTGTTACGAATCCCGCTGCTTCGGCTAGAGACCCGCCCACGCGCATGGGCCCGGTGGATGGCGGAGCACGGGATCGACCGAACACTTACAGAAAGAATGTTTTTTGACCAATTCGCAACGATGGCACGTGCAGCGGCGCATGGGCTTGGTGCAGCGCTCTTGCCTGACTATCTTGTCGAAAGCGATCTGGCCGAGGGGCGGCTCGCTATCGCAACAGGCGCGCCGGTCACCAGCATCGGCGCCTATTACCTTGTCTGGCCGAAAGAGGCAGACGATCATCCCCCCCTTACAGCACTACGCGAATGGCTGGCGCAGGAAACAGAAAAACAAAATGCCTCCGGCGGGGATACTTGAAGAATAAAGAAATCAGACTCTATTCTTCTTCTACCCCAAGATATCCCCACAACGGTTCTTTTAAAGAACTGTCTTCCAAGTTCTACCCGGCGTAAAACGACCCCGTTCGAGTCTTTAGAAACGTTTCCAGCGGAATATCTTCTTGTTTGAGGAAACCTTTCTGAGGCAACACGCCGTCACGCACCATCTCGATCACAGCGACGACAGAGGCTGATGTGGTCCAGGAAATAGCCGTGCGCATCTTGCCCGCGACTTCGATAGGACGATACGCGCGCACAAATTCCTTGCGCGCCAGCTTGCCATCAATTGTGCCTTCTGCGGCAACGTGAACATAAACCACATCTTCCTCAACAGGTGGTTTCGCATGGGTCAGTATTTCACCTGCTTCCGCGCGCCGGTCCCGCATCAGCAATTCATGAAAGAAGAAATTCATAAGCTCCATATGTCCAGGATAACGCATTGTTTTATAATCTATATTATCCACTTTTCCGAGATACGTGTCACACATCGTCCCAAGACCACCCGAGGTAGTGAACGCCTCGAGCTTTACACCATCAATGTACAGCGTTTCGTGCCATTCCATCGGTGAAACCAACTTGCGGGTACCAGCTTCAATCACTTCGCAGTCGTTCAGATATTCGTTGACCACACCCTCCGGTGACCAGTTAAACGCGTATCCCATCAGACCGGTCGGGTTCTGTGGTAATGCCCCCACGCGCATCCGGCACGACCGGCAATGTTCAAACTGTGAAATCAGGTGCGCACCGACAATGCCAACGAAACCCGGCGCCAACCCACATTGGGGGGCCATCAACCCTTTTGAGATTTCGCTGAGACCGATAATTGCCTGCGTTGTTGGCACATCCTCTGTCAGATCAAAGTAGTGCAGCCCCGCAGCATTCGCCACAGTCGCGATGCCAATATTAAGGTGATAGGGCAAACAGGACAGCACCGCATCAGCCGCCTTGAATTCTTCAGCCATCACATCGGCAGATCCAACATCCGCAGATTTCACCGCAAAGGGAAAACGCGAAGCATCCACAACAAGATCGTAACCAGTAACCTCGAAACCTGAGTCATGCAGTAGTTGCGCCGCCAGAGAGCCAACTTTCCCCAAGCCCAGTACAAATATCTTTTTCACGCAAAGACTCCTTAACCGCGATCTGATTTGCGGGCAGGATAGCAATTGTAAGCCTGCGCAAACATCACTAAATAAGCGTGTATTCATGAGAATTATGAATGAGAGACATGAGCAAGACCCGCCAGAACCTACCTGTCCCTTCTTTTGCCAGCCTACGCGCATTCGAATGCGCCGCGCGGCACGGAAGTTTTACGCTTGCTGCCGAAGAATTGCATCTGACGCAAAGCGCCGTCAGCCGTCAGGTCAAAGACCTTGAGGCAATGCTGGGCTTCACCCTGTTCCGCCGCAACGGCCGCCGCGTAGCGCTCAGCGATGCCGGGGCTGATTTTGCTTCGGAACTGGCGATTGATCTTGAGCGGTTGAAACAGACAGTAACCCGCGCCGTTGCTGCCGGAAACGCCCGCAGTGCATTGCGAATTGCCACTCTTTCCACCTTTGCCTGTCGCTGGCTCATCCCGCGCCTGCCGGACTTTGAAGCGCAAAATCCAGAGGTCGAGATCAGCCTGTCGGCGCGTATCAAACCGTTCAGCTTTGACGAAGAACGATTTGATCTTGCCATCCACTATGGTGTTCAGGACTGGCCCGACACACAGATGACAAAACTCTGCGAAGAAGAAATAATAGCCGTATCTGCCCCGGAATTTCGTGATCGCCACGGATTGAAAGACGTTAACAAAATTGCGAATGCACCGCTTCTGCACTTGGAAACCCGCCCAACATATTGGTCTGATTGGTTACGTCTGCTTGGGCAGGACACACCACATGCACCGCGCGGTAAGATCTATGATCAGTTTTCCATGATCATCGCAGCCGCATCAGCCGGGCTTGGCGCCGCGCTGTGTCCCCGCTATCTGATCGAAGACGAATTATCCCAAGGCAACCTCGTGCCCTTGTCTGAAAAACCTCTCCTTACCAACAATGCCTATTATCTGGTCACACCAGCTGGCGCGGTGAGCCCCGTGGCACAAAACTTTACGCGCTGGGTTAAGACACAGGTTTCTCGCCGCAAAACTCCACTTAATAAACAATAGCTTATTTCTTCCAACCAGTTTCCATAAATATCCCCGCCGGAGGCATGAAATCCTTTTTTGCGGCACATAGATTCGATACGGCGAATGAATTCTTCATGAGGTTTATGAACCAATAGACCATCAATTCACCATATTCGCGAAGGCAGAACAGACGTATTGTTGACGCAGTTCCTCAAACCTGAATTTGCGAGAAAGGACACGTCATGAGTGTCAAAGCCGAAATTGCCGACATCCTGACCCGCCTGGGTGTTAATTCTGCCTCCTACACAAGCGGCAGCACAAAAATCATCAGCCCTGTAACTGGCGAAGAAATTGCAAGCGTTGCAGATGTTTCTGCCGCTGACACCTCTGCTGCCATCGACAAAGCACATGAAGCTTTCAAGGTCTGGCGCAATGTTCCCGCGCCACGCCGCGGAGAGTTGGTCAGATTGCTTGGCGAAGAACTGCGCGCCGCCAAAGAGGATCTCGGGCGCATCATCTCTATTGAGGTTGGTAAAATCACCTCTGAAGGTTTGGGCGAAATTCAGGAGATGATTGATATCTGCGATTTTGCGACCGGCCTTTCCCGCCAGCTTTATGGCTTAACAATCGCAACCGAACGCCCCGGTCACCGGATGATGGAACAATGGCATCCGGTTGGCGTTGTCGGCGTGATCTCTGCGTTCAACTTCCCCGCCGCGGTCTGGAGCTGGAATGCAGCACTCGCTCTTGTTTGTGGTGATACGGTCGTTTGGAAGCCTTCCGAAAAGACACCGCTCATATCGCTCGCTTGCGCTGCTGTATTTGAAAAGGCTGCCGCGCGCTTTGGGGATGCACCTGACGGTTTGCTAACACTTCTGATTGGCGACCGCGCTGTCGGAGAGGTTTTGGTGGATCACGCGAAAGTTCCGGTAATTTCCGCCACTGGCTCAACCCGTATGGGACGCGAAGTTGGCCCGCGCGTTGCTGCACGCTTTGGCCGTTCCATTCTGGAGCTTGGCGGCAACAACGCTGGTATCGTCTGTCCGTCGGCCGATCAGGATATGGCGCTGGCAGCAATTGCCTTCGGCGCTATGGGAACCGCCGGTCAACGCTGCACAAGCCAGCGCCGTACCTTTGTGCATGACAGTATCTATGACCAGTTTGTTCCGCGTCTGAAGGCCGCCTATAAATCCGTCACCGTGGGTAGCCCCTTAACCACAGACGCTCTGGTTGGACCTCTCATTGATACACGCGCATCAGACGCAATGGAAAGGGCGCTTGAGCAGGCAAAGGTACTTGGCGGCACGATCACTGGCGGTGAAAAAATCGACGCGGGCTATCCGAATGCGCATTACCGCCGCCCGGCAATTGTCGAGATGCCCGTTCACGAAGGAATCGTCTGCGAAGAAACCTTCGCACCCGTGCTTTATGTGATGCGCTATATTGACCTTGACGACGCAATCGAAAAGCAAAACGCTGTCGGTGCCGGACTGTCCTCAACCATCTTCACGTTAGATATGCGCGAAGCCGAACAGTTCCTGTCCGTTGCCGGGTCAGACTGTGGAATCGCCAATGTGAATATCGGCACCTCCGGTGCAGAAATTGGCGGTGCCTTTGGTGGCGAGAAAGAAACGGGCGGCGGACGCGAAAGCGGCTCTGACGCGTGGAAAGCCTATATGCGCAGGGCGACCAACACGATCAACTATTCACGCGAGTTACCGCTGGCTCAGGGCGTTTCATTCGATATCGCGTAAATTAAACTTCCAATACGGCGGACTCATGCAACTGAGTCCGCCGTTTTAGCCAATTGCGACGATCTTTCCACTACAAGACCCTGATCAAGGGTTGCACCTACCCGCCTCATGCCTATAACACACGACAATTTGCGCATCCGGGGACCTTAGTCATGCCAAAAAGAACCGATATCTCATCCATCATGATCATCGGCGCGGGACCAATCATAATTGGCCAGGCATGCGAGTTTGACTATTCCGGTGCGCAGGCCTGCAAAGCGCTGCGTGAAGAAGGTTACCGGGTCATTCTGGTAAACTCCAATCCCGCAACAATCATGACCGACCCGGGCCTAGCAGACGCAACATATATAGAGCCCATAACCCCCGAAATCGTCGCCAAAATAATCGAGAAAGAACGTCCTGATGCGTTGCTGCCAACGATGGGTGGGCAGACTGGTCTGAATACATCGCTCGCACTGGCCGATATGGGTGTTCTTGAAAAATTCGGTGTGGAACTGATCGGTGCCAACCGCCGTGCCATTGAGATGGCCGAAGACCGCAAATTGTTTCGTGAAGCGATGGACCGTATTGGTCTTGAAAACCCGAAGGCTACAATCGCAAACACCATCGAAGAATGTATGGATGCAATCGAATATGTCGGGCTTCCGGCAATTATTCGCCCGGCCTTCACACTTGGCGGTACTGGCGGCGGTGTGGCCTACAACCGGGATGATTACGAACATTTCTGCCGCACCGGACTGGACGCCAGCCCCGTCAACCAGATCCTGATTGATGAGAGCCTGCTTGGCTGGAAAGAATTTGAGATGGAAGTCGTGCGTGACAAAGCCGACAACGCCATTATCGTTTGTGCCATCGAAAACGTTGACCCGATGGGGGTTCATACGGGCGATTCAATCACGGTAGCCCCTGCCCTGACGCTGACCGACAAAGAATACCAGATGATGCGCAGTGCATCTATCGCCGTGCTGCGGGAAATTGGTGTTGAGACGGGTGGCTCTAATGTACAGTGGGCCGTAAATCCCAAAGACGGGCGCATGGTGGTGATCGAAATGAACCCACGCGTTTCGCGCTCTTCTGCACTCGCATCCAAGGCAACTGGCTTTCCAATTGCCAAGATCGCTGCAAAGCTTGCCGTGGGATACACGCTGGATGAGCTTGATAATGACATCACCAAAGTCACACCGGCCTCGTTCGAGCCTACCATTGACTATGTTGTCACCAAAATTCCACGTTTTGCCTTTGAAAAATTCGCCGGTGCCGAACCCTACCTGACCACAGCGATGAAATCTGTTGGCGAGGCGATGGCCATAGGCCGCACCATCCACGAGTCGTTGCAAAAAGCGCTGGCTTCGATGGAAAACGACCTCACTGGTTTTGACGAGATTGATATTGAAGGCGCCCCGGAAAAATCAGCTGTTGTAAAAGCGCTTAGCAAGCAAACTCCAGACCGTATTCGCGTCATAGCGCAAGCCATGCGAGAAGGGCTGGCAGATGACGAAATTCATCACGCCACGATGTATGATCCTTGGTTCCTGTCCCGCATCCGCGAGATTGTTGATGTAGAAGCCGACGTGCGTGCGCAAGGCCTGCCTGCAACAGAAGCGGGCATGCGCAAACTTAAGATGATGGGTTTTACGGATGCCCGCCTTGCCACCCTGACCGGGACGAGCGAAACTGAAGTACGCCACGCACGACTGAAACTTGGCGTTATTGCAGTGTTTAAACGCATCGACACCTGCGCCGCTGAGTTTGAAGCGCAAACTCCCTATATGTACTCGACCTACGAATCCCCGGTTATGGGAGAGGTCGAATGCGAAGCACGTCCGTCGGACAAGAAAAAGGTCGTGATCCTTGGTGGTGGCCCAAACCGCATTGGTCAGGGTATCGAATTTGACTATTGCTGTTGTCACGCCTGCTATGCCCTGACCGATCAGGGGTACGAGACGATCATGATCAACTGCAACCCGGAAACGGTTTCGACAGATTATGATACGTCTGACCGGCTCTATTTTGAGCCGGTCACGTTTGAGCATGTCATGGAAATTCTGCGCGTTGAGCAGGACAATGGAACGCTTCACGGTGTCATCGTGCAGTTTGGCGGGCAGACCCCACTAAAGCTCGCCAATGCGCTTCAGAACGAAGGCATCCCGATACTTGGAACAACACCAGACGCGATCGACCTTGCCGAAGACCGTGAAAGGTTCCAGAATCTGCTAGAAAAACTGAACCTGAAACAGCCCAAAAACGGTATCGCATCTTCGGGCACGCAGGCGATGAAAATAGCCGAAGAGGTTGGCTTCCCGCTTGTGATCCGGCCCTCCTATGTGCTCGGTGGCCGCGCGATGGAAATCGTGCGCGACATGCCCCAGCTTGAGCGCTACATCAACGAGGCCGTGGTCGTTTCCGGTGACAGCCCTGTATTGCTTGACAGTTATCTGTCTGGCGCGGTTGAAATTGACGTGGATGCGCTGTGCGATGGGAAAGATGTGCATGTTGCGGGCATCATGCAGCACATCGAAGAGGCCGGGGTGCATTCCGGCGACAGCGCCTGTTCCCTGCCCCCCTATTCGCTGCCAGACGATATTATCGAAGAACTGCATCGTCAGACCCACGCGCTCGCTATTGCACTGAACGTCGTTGGATTGATGAACGTTCAATATGCGGTCAAAGACGGCGAGATTTACCTGATCGAGGTCAATCCGCGCGCCTCACGCACCGTGCCCTTTGTGGCGAAAGCAACCGACAGCGCGATTGCCGCCATTGCGGCGCGTATCATGGCAGGAGAACCACTCAGCAACTTCCCGATCCGCGAACCATATGCGCCGAACCCGAACCCGATGGCCGTGCTGCCACTGGGTGACCCGTTCACGCTCGCCGATCCGAAAACGCCCTGGTATTCGGTAAAAGAGGCCGTGCTGCCCTTTGCCCGCTTCCCGGGTGTGGATACGATCCTCGGGCCGGAAATGCGCTCTACCGGTGAAGTCATGGGGTGGGACCGTAACTTTGCCCGGGCTTTCCTGAAAGCCCAGCTTGGAGCAGGTGTCACATTGCCCAGCGAAGGCCGTGTTTTCATTTCGATCAAGGACATGGACAAAACGCCCGAAATGGTGAGCGCCGCCAGATTGCTGATAGATCTTGGCCTGTCCATCATCACAACCCGCGGAACCGGTGCGTGGCTGACTGAAAACGGCGTCGAAAATGAAGTCGTGAACAAGGTCTACGAGGGCCGCCCGAACATCGTTGATATGCTGAAAGACGAACAGATCGCGCTGGTGATGAACACGACCGAAGGCACGCAGGCGGTCGAAGACAGCCGCGACATCCGCGCAGTCACGCTATACGCTAAGGTCCCCTATTTCACCACCGCCGCCGCATCCTACGCGGCTGCATTGGCGATGAAAGAGGCGAAGGAAGGTGAGTTGGGTGTGAGGGCGTTGCAGGGCTAGCTTTCCGAACGGTTCGAAGCAAAAATACATGAACCGAACAACCCAAAGCAATAACTTTGAAAGTTAGACCCCGTTAGCGCGTGGGCGGGTTTTATCAGATATTGGAGAGCTTTGGTTCTTTGAAAGAGCAGCACTCTTCCCTTCAAGGCGACTCCGCCTCAAGGTGCAGTTTCATATCCAGCAGCACTTTCTGAATTTCCAGCGTTTCACGCAGCAGGCGTTTTGCCTCGTTTATGGAAATCACGCCATCCTCGATTGACTGGTTGTATTCCGCCATCAGCATAGCGAAGCGCTGGCTCAGCGCCACCACGTCGGAGTTCACACCATGTGACGGGTTGTTGCGTCTGTCCTCGCTGTAGGAAAGCGTGATGCCGCGCAGCTCTGCCAATGCGCTGGTGACATGCGGGTAACGTGAAGCATCTTCCAGGGCCGCGACCGCGTCGATCGGCATGAACCTGTCAGAATGTTCATCAGCATCCGAATAATAGCGCCCCAAAGTGGCTTTCGATTTGCCGGTCAGTTTACAGGCTGCTTCGATACCAACGTCTTTAACCAAAGCCTCGGTGTGCTTCTTAAGATAACTGCTCATCCCACTCATTCCTATCCCTTGGGCACTCCACCAAACAATCGGGGGGAAATGCGTTTGCCTTTTCCCATTAATGGGGTTGCAAGGATTTGTCATTTATAAACCGATCCTGTGTTCTTGGGATTGTACGAGTAACCGGCGTCCCCTAGCGTTGGTTTTGGGTGGGGGTCCGCTGTGCTTCTGTCACATGGGGGCGGCAGAGCCGGGTAACCGGCAGCCGTGTAGCGGGCCCGACTGTTTGTAAAGAGTAATGAGACCCGATCTATCCCCAGGCGCTTGCCAGTTTTGGGTCTCATATTTTTTCCTGCTGGCGGGCTCGCTACCCCCGATTCGACACAGGTGCCTTGCATTTGGTGCGCACCGTGACGTAACAGGCGGCATGGCAAAACTCTATTTTCACTACTCGACAATGAATGCTGGCAAATCGACGAATTTGCTGCAGGCGTCTTACAACTATCATGAACGCGGGATGCAGACCTATCTGCTGACAGCTCTGCTTGATAACCGCGAAGGGGAAGCGCGGATTACCTCGCGTATCGGTATTGGCGAAGGCGCTGATACATTCGCGCATGGCGAAGACCTATTTGCAAAAATAGAAGCACGACTTGCAGCAGGGCCATGCGCTTGTGTGTTCATTGACGAAGCACAGTTTCTGGACGCTGAACAGGTCTGGCAGCTTGCGCGCGCGGTGGACGACCTGAAAGTTCCGGTTATGTGCTACGGCCTTCGTGTTGATTTCCAGGGTCATTTGTTTCCCGGCTCTGCAACGCTGTTAGCGCTTGCTGATGAAATGCGTGAGGTACGCACAATTTGCCATTGCGGGAAGAAGGCCACAATGGTTGCTCGAATGGACAAAAGCGGCACCATATTAAAAGAAGGCGCTCAGGTTCATATTGGCGGCAATGAAAGCTATGTTTCGCTTTGCCGCGGGCACTGGCGTTCCGCGATGGAAAAGGGCTCGGTCTAGGGCCGCAACGGTCCCGTGCGGTCGTTTTTTAGACTCAATACAGCTTTTCATGTAGATTGAAGAAATCGCATCCCGCTGCTGATGCGATGTTTCCACTAAGACAAATTATTTTGACTGGGAGGACTTCAATGCCATTTTACATGTTTCAAGCCCGTTATACCGCTGCCGCGCTCAAGGCGATGGTTGATAACCCACAGGACCGAGAAGCTGCCGCACGCCCGATGATCGAGGCTGTTGGGGGTAAGCTTCACCACCTGTTTTTCTGCTTCGGCGCTGACGATGTCGTGGCTCTTATCGAGGCCCCGGATGACACGGCAATGGCTGCTGGTGCTTTGGCGGTTGGTGCTTCCGGTGCCTTTTCAGGCGGATCAACGACAAAACTGATGACAGCACAAGAAGCAATGAAGGCAATGGCAGGGGCCCAGACGGCGTCAAAAAGTTACAAGCCCGCAACGGGTTAGAGACTCGCCGTTACCTTCTTGCATGGGATTGCTCTTGGTATCCTTACTTCAAAAACGCGGCGGCCAAAAGTTGCCGCGTTTTTGCGTGACGCCCTATGATTGGATTTGGAAATTCCATCCGGAAACCGTCAGCGACTAAAGCTTGTTCGGCAAAGCCTTACCATCAAAAAACGCAAAAAGATTTTCAACCGCCATCATCCCCATGGCGGTTCTGACCTCTAGTGCCGCGGTACCAAGATGCGGCAACAGCGTTACGTTTTCGAGGGTCCTCAGGGCCTCTGGCACCTCTGGCTCATTCTCGTAAACATCCAGCCCGGCCCCAGCGATTTGCCCGGATTGCAACGCATCAATCAGCGCGGCTTCCTCAACAATGTCACCGCGTGCAATGTTTATAAGATGGGACGTTTCACGCATCGCAGACAGTGCTTCTGCGTTGATTAAGTAACGGGTTGCTGGGCTGCCTGGTACAGCGATCACAACGATATCCGCTGTCGACATAACCTCTGACAGGCTGTTCAGTTGTCTTGCAGGTACGCCTGCATCTTCAACTGGAGAGCGGTTCAAAAACACGACCTCCATTCCGAAACCATGGTGGGCGCGATGCGCAATCGCCTTGCCAATACGTCCCATTCCAACAATGCCGACGACTTTGCCTGACATGTGCAAACCCAGCATCTGGGTCGGGTGCCAGCCGTGCCAGTTCCTCGCACGCAGCATCCGTTCACCTTCGCTTGCACGGCGTGCGCTCATCAGCATAAGCGTAAGCGCGATGTCAGCTGTTGCATCAGTCACCGCACCCGGTGTGTTGCTGACCAGAATACCCGCCGCGGTCGCAGCACTGACATTGATGTGGTTGTAGCCAACTCCGAAATTCGCGAGCACATGACAGCGCGGTTCGGGAACGGCGGCGAAAACCTCGGCGGTGAATGGGTCGCCCAGCGTTGGTAAGATGCCGTCATAGGCGGCAAGCGCTACCTTCAGTTCGTCCTCGGTCATTGGCTGGGTATTGTCGCGCAGAACGACATCAAACCGGGCCTCGGCAGCAGCAAGCACCGTATCTGGTAGCCGTCGCGTAATCAGAATCTTTTCACTCAATGCATTCGCCCTCCCTCAGGCACAGTTTGGTCAGGTGTTAGCAGAACGATCTCGCCCGCTTCGTCCGGCAGGCCAAGCACCAGAACTTCGGACATGAAACGTCCGATCTGACGGGGCGGAAAGTTCACAACTGCCATCACCTGTTTTCCAATCAATTCCTCGGGAGTGTAATGCGCCGTAATTTGCGCGGAACTTTTCTTTACGCCTATCTGCTCACCAAAATCGACCCATAGCTTGATCGCTGGCTTTCGCGCCTCCGGATAAGGCTCAGCGCGCGTAACGCGGCCAACCCGGATATCGACTTTCAGGAAATCGTCAAAACTTAATTCACTCATGCACCCAGTTCCCTTGAACGGTCGGCAGCGGCTTTCACTGCCTTTCTTAGCAACGCAGGAAACCCTGTATCGGGATTCATCAATACTTCAAGCGCAGCGGCGGTTGTCCCGGCAGGGCTGGTTACATTTACCCGCAATTGGGCGGGGTCTTCGGGTGCGTCTTCTGCCAACTGCCCTGCCCCACCAACCGTTGCTTTCGCCAGTGCCATCGCAAGGTCAGTTGGTAATCCTTCAGCCTCTCCTGCGGCAGCAAGCGTTTCAATCAGGTGAAAAACATAAGCCGGGCCGGATCCGGAAACAGCAGTAACAGCATCCATCTGCGTTTCGTTTTCGAGGCGCAGAGTCTGGCCTACCGCAGACAACAGAGTTTCGGCCAAAACGATATCTGCTTCGTCCGTTTTGTCATTTCCGATAAGTGCTGTAATTCCACGCCCAATTGCCGCAGGCGTATTGGGCATCGCTCGAATAACGGGTGTCTCTGAACCAAGCGTTTCTTCGTAAAAGGAAATTGGTGTACCAGCAGCAACTGACAGAAAAATCGTGGTGCCGTTGCCCAATGCTAAGAGGGTTGGCAATGCCTCTGCCATCATTTGCGGTTTTACAGCGACGAGAACGATTGCTGGGTCTAACGGTAAAATTTCGTTCAGATGAAGGCCCGTTCCAGCCAATTCCTTCAACCAGTTTGACGGATACGGGTCGTTCACCCAAACGGAATTGGCAGGCAAGCCTTCGCTCAGCCAGCCCTGAAGCATTGCAGAGCCCATTTTCCCGCAGCCGAGCAATACCAGACCCCGGCGCGCAATATCGCTTGATTTCATTTCACCCTCTCAAACCCCAAAAGCTGGGATCAGATTAGGCTCGGCCGTAGGCCTCTGCAATGGCGACTTGCATGGCTTCTGCAGGTGTCCGGTCTCCCCATCCAACCAATTGGAACGCGGGATAGAAACGTTCAGCCGACGATACGGCACTGTTGATCATATTGGTGATCTGTTCGTGACCAGCGGATTGCCCCCCGGAAAGAACCAGACCATACCGGTAAACCATCAGACGCTGGTCGTGCCAATACGTGAAAGCGCCAGCCCAACACCTGTCATTGATGATGTTCAGTATTTCAAACAGTTCTGGCAGACGGTGTTCTGGCGGTTCCATCTCGAACGTGCAAATCAGGCGTAGTGTTTCATCATAGCCTGACCAGGCCAGCGTGATGGAATAGGTGCGCCACTGACCTTCAACCGCCATCGCGATCTGATCATCCGCGACACGGTCAAAATCCCACTCGTGGTGTTCTGCTAGGTTTTCAACGATGTCGATCGGGTGTAGGTCTTCGGTCTCATAATACTGCTCTGTAAGTGACATTGCCCGGCCTCTCTTGCTCTTTTTGCCTCATGTGGGTGGCAGCCCACAAGAAACTGGGTGTCTACACAAGGATGAGCAGATGTTACCGTCATCCTTACCAGATATGGTGTACCGAGAGCGGAATCCTGTAAAGGTGTTTTTTTGGGTTATCCCCAGAGAACTTGTAAAAAGCGAGTTATCCACAACACGCAATTTCTCCCGTTAACAATGTGTTAACCAGAAAAAGCGCACCCAGACAGGTGCCTATAACAAATAATATTACAATGACCGTGCTATTTGCCCTGATCGTCAAATTTGGCTTCCAGCGCAACAATACGCGCTTCTAGGGCATCATTTTCCTCGCGGGCCTTTTGGGCCATGGCGCGAACGGCATCAAATTCATCGCGGCTCACAAAGTCACGATCAGCCATCCAACGATCAACCAAGCTTTTCATCGCTGTTTCAGCTTCGTCCTTGGCGCCCTGAGCTACGCCCATCGCATTGGTCATAAGTTGCGAAATATCGTCGAATACTTTGTTGCGGCTTTGCATAACGTCCTCGGGTCTGGTTTTCATGGCCTCATTCGAAACCTATATGGGGCGATAAAGGTGAAATCGCAAGGTTGACTTCGCCGCACCACGACAGGCAGGAAGTGACTATGAATGCGATTATACCCTTTCCCGACATCGGGCCCGACATTTTTACAATAAATCTGGGTGACTATGCCTTTTCGCTACGCTGGTATGCGATGGCCTATATTGTCGGCATCGTTATCGGCTGGCGCATCGCGCTCAGGGCAATACGTACGCCTCGTTTGTGGCCCGCATCAGTACCGCCCATGACGGCGGAACAAATCGAAGAATTGCTGACTTGGGTCGTTCTGGGGATCGTGCTTGGGGGGCGTCTGGGTTTTGTTCTTTTCTATCAACCCGGCTACTACCTGAGCAACCCAGTAGAGATTTTGATGGTCTGGCAGGGCGGTATGTCATTTCACGGCGGCATGCTGGGTGTTGCGTTGGCCGGGTTCTTATTTTGCCGGCGAAATATGCTGCCAAAACTGAGTGTTGCGGACACGATGGCCCTTGCCACGGCACCGGGATTATTTCTGGGTCGCATTGCAAATTTCATCAATGCTGAACTTTGGGGGCGTCCAACTGACCTGCCCTGGGGGGTCGCATTCCCAGGCGACGCAGCGCAGAATTGCCCGGATGTCATGGCCCTTTGCGCGCGGCACCCCTCGCAGCTTTATGAAGCCGGGCTTGAAGGATTGTTGCTCGGCGGATTGCTGCTTTACCTTGCGTGGGGTCGTGAGTGGCTCCGGACCCCCGGTCAGATTACGGGCATGTTTTTCGTCGTCTACGGAGTTTCGCGTTTCATCGTTGAATTCTTCCGTCAGGCTGATGCGCAATTCATAACGCCAGACAACCCTATGGGATACATCCTGCAAATCGGATCCGGTGGAATGTCCATGGGCCAACTTCTTTCATTTCCGATGATCCTGTTTGGGCTGGCCATGATCAGGTTTGCCAGAACGCGTTCATGACGCCGCTGATATCCCTTCTCATTGAACGGATCAGCCGAAACGGTCCGCTAACGATAGCGGAGTTTATGGCGGATTGCCTTTTGCATCCCGAGCACGGCTACTATGCAACCCGCGACCCCTTTGGGGCACGCGGCGATTTCACGACTGCCCCTGAAATCAGTCAGATGTTTGGTGAGTTGCTTGGGCTTTGCCTGGCGCAAAGCTGGCTGGACCAGGGGGCCCCGACACCCTTTCTGCTTGCTGAAATAGGCCCCGGACGTGGAACCCTAATGGCTGATATTCTGCGTGTAACTCGCTCTGTTTCAGGGTTTCATGCCGCCGCAGAAATTCACCTGATCGAGGCGTCGTCCACATTACGTGAACGCCAACGAGAAACCTTGTCTGAACACAGGGTCGATTGGCACGACACGATATCTACGCTACCTGATGCTCCGCTCTTTCTGCTCGCAAATGAGTTTTTCGACGCGCTGCCAATCCGGCAGTTTATTCGTTCGGGAAATGGCTGGCGTGAACGCCGGGTTGGAATTGAGAAGGGGCAATTGGTGCTTGGTGCGGGCGAAGCAGTTCCAGTTCCGGGCTTAAACCACCGACTTTCTGATACAAAGGAAGGCGATCTTGTGGAGCATTGCGCGGCTGCCGCAGCAATCACATCAGAGATCGCAAGCCGCATCGCCGGAAACGGTGGGGCGGCACTGATTGTTGACTATGGCGATTGGCACTCGCTTGGCGATACGTTACAGGCACTGAAGAACCACGCAGTTGATCCGGTGCTCGCAAACCCGGGGGAAGCAGACCTCACCGCCCATGTGGATTTTGAGACCCTGGCGAATGCTGCGCAAGGCGCTTGTGTTACAAAGATAACAACGCAGGGTGTTCTTCTTGAAAGGCTTGGTATTACAGTACGCGCACAGACAATCGCTAAAAATTTAACGGGTGACTCGCTTAAAAGCCATATTGCTGCACATAGGCGCTTGACGCACCCACAAGAAATGGGAACCCTTTTCAAGGCAATATCGATTTATCCAAAAGGTTGCAAACCACCACCCGGATTTGACTTATGACTCTTGAAATCCTGACCAGTGACACACTGACCCCACTTCGCCATGGCTTCTTTACACGAAGAGGTGGAACATCATCTGGTGTGTTCGACGGATTGAACTGCGGATATGGTTCATCAGATCAGTCTAATTGCGTTACGATCAACCGGCATCGCGTCGCAAGCGCGATGGATGTCGAGCCTGACCTGTTGATCAACTTTCATCAGGTACATTCTTCGGACGTGATCAAGGTCAACGGCCCGCGGAGTGGCACGCCACCAAAAGCAGATGCCGCTGTCACGGCGACTCCGGGTATAGCACTTTCTGTGTTGACCGCTGACTGCCAGCCCGTCTTGTTTGCCGATCATGACGCGCAAGTTATTGGAGCGGCGCATGCGGGGTGGAAAGGTGCGTTAAATGGCGTGCTCGAGGCCACGATTGACGCAATGGAAGAACTTGGCGCATCGAGAAACAATATAAACGCGGTCATCGGCCCGACAATAAGTCAGCGTTCCTACGAAGTTGGCCCTGAATTTTTTGAAATGTTTATGTCAGAAGATCCCGAGCATAGCCGGTTCTTTGCAGGAGGAAACGGTGACCGGATGCAGTTTGATTTACCGTCTTTCGGTTTGCATCGGTTGCGAGATGCAGGCGTCGGAACAGCCGAATGGACCGGCCATTGCACATACGCTGATTCCTCGAGATTTTTTTCATATCGTCGTTCAGTTCACGCGAACCAAGCAGATTATGGTCGCCTGATTTCTTCAATCCGCCTGTGATATTCGACCGGGCCGAATTGGCGGTGGTAGAGTGGATCAGCGCCATATTTTGGCCCCATTAACGAGAACAATCCACCTTTCTCATCTATAATTGTTGCGAATGAAGCGACAAAACGCAAGAAAAACAATATGATGCTGCCTGTGCTTGGTGACGCTTCATTTTCTTTAAACTCTTTCAAAGAATTGCTGATTTTGCCAAACCCGCGCCGCATTGAGCGCTATTATAAGAGTCAGCAAGAAAACAAACCCTGCGGGGCAATTGATATGTGGCGCGTTTGATGGCGAGCTACGAGCGGGAGAAAATGATGCAGACTGAGAAACGTTGGTTAAAGTCGGTTTTGAAAGAAGCAACTGTCACCGAGGTGAAGATGCCCTGGGCACGTGGTGCACGCCGTGGCGAAATGATCGCCCGCAGACGCGCACTGTCTGAGCAAACAAAATCCGCCCGCGCTTAAGCAAACACCTAATCGAGTTTTGAACAGGCCGCCGCACTCCGGTGGCCTTTCTGATTCGTGAATTGTTAACCATTTTTGCCCGGGCAAATGTGGCGGGAATGTGGCGGATTGTTCAGGGATGGGGAAACAGTCCATGAAGAAAAAACCGCATTAGCTGCACTTCCGGATCAAAGATTCACCTTTCATTGACATTCATTCTGTTCTGCCATCATCGTTTACGCCTATTCTGTGTATTTCGGTGGGGGCCGATACAGATGTGAGACTGCCGAAAGGAAGGCCACATGCCTATGCCCCACCCAACCGCCGGAAGAATGGCGGAGCCACGCATCCCGCATGCGATATCGCAAATTGGCAAACGCAAAGAAGCGCCTCAACGTAGAAGTACCTTAATGATGCGCCGCTACCACGCAACATATCTGACAGAGACTGGTGATATTGAGACGCTAGAACAAGTTGCGCCTGCGCTTCCATTATTCGAAGATGCGTTCTGCGCTTTTGCACGCGGCACCCTTGTGACTACCGAATTCGGATCAACTGCTGTTGAAGATCTGATGCCGGGTGATCGCATTCAAACCGTTGATAACGGCATGCAGACATTGCTTTGGGTGGGCTCAATGTCGTTGATTCCGAACGCCAAGGGGCAATCAAAGCGAATGACCCGGCTGACGCGTTTTTCGGCCGACAGTCTTGGATTTGGTCGCCCATCACCTGATCTTTTGCTTGGGCCCGCGGCGAATCTCTTTCAGAAAAACTCTCGTCTGCCCGAAGCTTGTGGATCAGACAAAGCTGTTCTGCCCGCCTCGGGGTTCACAGACGGTGAGTCGGTGATTTCAGTCTGCCCTGCAACACCCGTTCAGGTCTTTCACCTGGCGTTCAAAAACCACCAGATCATCCGGGTGAACGGTCTTGAATGTGAAAGCTACCATCCGGGTCTCACGGCAGAAATGCGGCTCTCGGGCGACATGCTGCGCCTGTTCCTGAGCTTGTTCCCGCAGGTGAATTCTTTGGATGATTTTGGACCTGTCTCTTACCCAAGGCTGTCTCGGGAAGATATGGAACAGTTTCACGCGGCCTAGGCTGTTTGGGTCAGGCGTGCCTCTAGAATTTCGAAAGGCACGCCCGGCAAGTCCTTGGCACAGCGGATCACCAGAGACGTTTTAACGCTTGCAACGTTGTCTGCTGCTGTAAGTTGTTCGGTCAAAAAACTCTGGAAGGTGGACAGGTCCGGAGCAACGCATTTGAGCACGAAATCCACCTCTCCGTTCAACATATGGCATTCCCGCACAAGCGGCCATGCCCGGCAAAGTTTTTCGAAGGCTGAAAGATCCGCTTCTGCCTGGCTGACCAGCCCAACCATCGCAAAAACCTGAACTTCAAAGCCCAGTTCGCGAGAATCAACATCTGCGTGGTATCCACGAATGAACCCTGATTCCTCAAGCGTTCTGACCCGGCGCAGGCACGGGGGTGCAGAAATGCCGACACGCTTGGCAAGCTCAACATTTGTCATGCGTCCATCCGCTTGCAACTCGGCAAGAATCTTTCGATCAATCGGATCAAGTTTTGAGCCAGCCATGATTTCCCTCTGGTTTTCCAAATTGTATGCGAGACGTATCCCTCACGCAATTATATTTCAAGACTGCGCAATTAAATTATTCCAACGCCAATTTTCAAGCGAATTAGACATAGCAGGTTTGCAAGGGGTTTTATCGCCCTCGCAGGGCGTCTATATCCAGCAAGAAACAGATAGCAATGAGGCCCAATATGGCTGAGACACGTCACACCAAAGTTTTGATCATCGGCTCCGGCCCTGCTGGGTATACCGCTGCGGTATACGCAAGCCGTGCAATGCTTAATCCGATTTTGGTGCAGGGTATTGAACCCGGTGGGCAGCTTACCACCACGACCGAAGTTGAAAACTGGCCTGGCAATACCGAAATTCAGGGTCCCGATCTGATGACGAACATGGAAGCCCATGCGCGCGCAGTGGGAACAGAGATCATCAGCGACATCATCACAAGTCTCGATATGTCCAAGCGCCCCTTTACGGCACAAAGCGACAGCGGAACAGTGTACTTGGCGGATGCAGTAATCCTCGCAACCGGTGCACGCGCCAAATGGCTGGGGCTGGAGACTGAAGAAAAGTTCAAAGGGTTTGGCGTTTCGGCCTGCGCCACCTGTGACGGATTTTTCTATCGTGGAGAGGAAATTGTCGTCGTTGGCGGCGGCAATACAGCTGTTGAAGAAGCGCTTTTTCTAACGAATTTTGCCTCAAAGGTTACCTTGATCCACCGCCGCGACGAGCTGCGCTCTGAAAAGATTCTGCAGGACAGGCTTTTTAAGAACGAAAAAATCCATCCGCTTTGGTTCAACGAACTCGTTGAAGTTGTCGGAGATGATACGCCTTTGGGCGTAACAGGTGTGCGGACGAAAAACGTCAAAACAGGCGAAATCACGGAAATCCCTTGCAAGGGTGTCTTCATTGCGATTGGGCACGCGCCTGCAAATGAACTGGTCAAAGATACACTTGAAACTCATATGGGTGGCTACGTGGTTACCAAACCCGACTCGACGGCAACTTCTATTCCCGGAATCTTCGCAGCGGGTGATCTGACCGACTATAAATACCGCCAGGCAGTCACATCTGCAGGAATGGGATGCATGGCCGCGCTGGAAGCTGAGCGTTTTTTGTCAGAGGATGAGGGATAATGTCCCAGTTTCCCGGGTTTTGGAGACCTTTTAGCCTCAATTTTTAAAAACTACTGTAGCTTAGCTTGAATTTCACCTTAAACACGGGCTAGTCCGCACCTAACACGCGTTCTTTTCGCGGTCAATTTGTCCAAATTAAAAACTGTGAGTAACCGATGATGATGTCCAATCTTGCCCCTGTTCCGGAGCTGTATGTTTCGTATGAGTCCGCGCAGAAACTAAAACTTGAGGCGGCAGAACTCACGTCATGGGATCTTACGCCGCGCCAGATTTGCGATCTGGAGCTTCTGATGAATGGCGGATTTAACCCGCTCAAAGGGTTCCTTAGCGAAGAAGACTACACCAGCGTTGTAGAAAATATGCGGCTTGCCAATGGCGCACTGTGGCCAATGCCAGTCACGCTTGATGTAAGCGAAGACTTTGCCAGCAAGATAGAGGTTGGACAGGACATTGCGCTGCGTGATCAGGAAGGTGTTATTCTCGCCATCATGTCCGTCACAGACAACTGGGAGCCGAACAAGTCCCTTGAGGCTGAGAAGGTTTATGGCGCAGATGACATCGCACATCCGGCTGTAAATTATTTGCACAATCAGGCTGGTAAAATTTACATTGGCGGACCAATCACCGGCATCCAGCAACCTGTCCACTATGATTTCCGCGGTCGCCGCGACACACCAAACGAGCTTCGCACATTTTTCCGCAAAGTTGGCTGGCGCCGTGTCGTTGCCTTTCAAACCCGCAACCCACTGCATCGCGCCCATCAGGAACTGACCTTCCGTGCCGCAAAAGAAGCACAGGCCAACCTGCTGATCCACCCGGTTGTCGGTATGACAAAGCCCGGCGATGTAGACCATTTCACGCGTGTGCGTTGCTACGAGGCGGTGCTTGACAAATACCCGTCGTCAACGACTTCCATGAGCCTGCTGAACCTTGCTATGCGTATGGGTGGCCCGCGCGAGGCTGTCTGGCACGGCCTGATCCGCGCCAACCACGGATGCACCCATTTCATCGTTGGCCGCGACCATGCTGGCCCAGGCAAAAACTCTGCCGGTGAAGATTTTTACGGCCCTTACGACGCTCAGGAGTTGTTCCGCAAGTGTCAGGACGAAATCGGCGTTGAAATGGTTGATTTCAAACATATGGTTTATGTTCAGGAACGCGCCCAGTATGAGCCGGCTGATGAAATCGAAGAGGGCGTAACCGTTCTTAACATTTCAGGGACAGAACTGCGCCGCCGTCTTTCCGAAGGCCTTGAAATTCCCGAATGGTTTTCCTTTCCCGAAGTCGTTACCGAGCTTCGCAAAACCCGGCCACCACGGGCACAGCAAGGATTTACTGTTTTCTTCACCGGTTTTTCCGGCTCAGGCAAATCAACGATCGCGAACGCACTGATGGTCAAGCTGATGGAAATGGGTGGACGTCCTGTGACATTGCTTGATGGTGACATCGTTCGTAAGAACCTCAGCTCCGAACTCGGCTTCTCCAAAGAACACCGAGATCTGAACATTCGACGCATTGGTTATGTAGCATCCGAAATCACCAAGAACGGTGGTATCGCCATTTGTGCGCCAATTGCGCCTTATGCAACAACCCGCCGCGCTGTTCGCGAAGATGTTGAAGCCTTTGGTGCCTTTGTCGAAGTACATGTCGCGACCAGCATTGAAGAATGTGAAAAACGTGATCGCAAGGGACTTTACAAATTGGCCCGCGAAGGCAAGATCAAGGAATTCACAGGTATTTCAGACCCTTACGACGTACCGGAAAACCCGGAACTTGCTGTTGATACTATAAATATTGATGTGGATAACTGTGCGCATCAAGTGATTTTGAAACTCGAAAGCATGGGGTTGATTGCGGGTTAGATCACGGTATCCGCCTAAGGTATTAAGCAATCTACAACGTTAAAAGCTCCGGTCCTTCCGGGGCTTTTTCCTTTTTGAAACACCTCTTACGTGCGGTCCTACCTTGCTTACCCTGAAAACAACCACGAACATTTAAATCAGAAGTTCGCCGCGCATCACGACCCTGCCTTGACCTGATACTTTGACCCCGGCAATCGCATCGCGTGGTCCCATTACGTCAACCTCAGCCTGGCCGGGGCGCCCCATCCAATGGCCCTGCTCTGCTGTAAACCTTGGCTTTTCAATAATACCGTGGTGCCAGAGGTAAGCAGCCATGCATCCGGTAGCAGACCCGGTAAAAGGATCTTCTGGGGGCATCGGCTTGGGCAGCAAAAGCCGCGAAAATGTATCACCTGCTTCCGTTTCACCACCCATGGTGACTAAAAATGGCTCTATCAGATCAGCGCGTGGAGTACCCGGGGGGTTCATTTCCTGCCACGCTTCCGGCATCAGTGTAGCCCTTCGCAGCGCATCTTTATCCTTCAACAGCGTGACGCAAAACGGTGTACCTGTTGAAACAGTCTGTGGACTACCCAAAACATCTGTTTCCCTGAGGGACATTAACTTTGCAATCTTGCCAGGATCATGCGTTGCACCAAATTTTGGAGCCATCTGTGTCATGGTAATCAGGGGGCCTTCGGGGCGATCCTCGACCTCGATGGGCAATACTCCCGCACCCACCTCCAAGCTGAATTCAGCACGCCCATTGGTCAGTGTCACCATCCCTCGGTCTAACAATGAAGCCACGGTCGCCACGGTCGGATGCCCCGCCATCAGGATTTCCTTGTCCGCCAAGTAATACCGCGCCCCAAAATCAGCAACGTCCGAAGCAACCAGATACGCACATTCCGACAAAGAGGTTTCACGAACCAGAGCCAGCCGATCCGCGATTTCTAACGCATCTGCCCCATGCACAACGACACAGCCGTTGCCGCCAAAAGGCTGGCTGGTGAAGGCATCCACCCAGTCAAACTGGTAACGCATCAATGTACAGAAACCGGCGCAAAGTCATTTTGGCGCGCAAGTACAAACGCAAGTTTTCTGTCGGCAACCAGCGCCAGTTGCTCTCCTTCAGAATTACAAACGGCAAACAGCTCTTTTGCCCCATTTGCCTGGGCCTGAACCTCGTCAGGTAAATCGGCAACGTCCACAGAACGTACGTAGACGATGCGATCTTCCCTTTCGGGGCCAAAATCGAATTTCGTATCCATTCCAATTCCCCTTCTTAGTTTTTGTTAATCTTGATGGTCTGAACAATGGTCTCGGGTTTGGACCGGTTCAGATCAACATGCAGCAAACCGTTTTCCGTTTTAGCGCCGCCAACTTCTACCCCATCGGCCAAAACAAAAGCCCGCTGGAACTGGCGTGCAGCAATGCCACGATGCAAGTAAACACGCCCATCGCTGTCGTCTTTCTGCCGTCCGCGCACAACCAATTGGTTGTCTTCAATCGTGATTGACAAATCATCCTCGGAAAATCCGGCGACGGCTAAAGTAATTCGAAAACTGTTTTCGCTGGTCTGCTCGATGTTGAACGGTGGATAGCCATCATTACCGGACTTGGCAGTCCGCTCTACAAGGCGTTCGAGCTCGTCAAAGCCCAAGAGAAAAGGGTGCGACCCCAAAGTTAGTTTTGTCATAGACACGTCCTGTTTGCAGCGACTGTGTGGGCAGGCCCCATTATGGCGACCCTTCGTTTTAGATATGGGTCGTCTTTTAATGATCTGCAAGGTGTTTGGTCTAGCGAAACTCTTTCCGCGCACCTGCAAAAAGGATACTATGAAAAGCAGAGTAGAAAAAAAATCAGTCATCACACAGGTAGTGCCCTCAGATGAATACTTCATCGGAAATGAACCACGAAGAGGTCCTGCGGGTTAAACTTGAAGTATTGCGCTCGGAGCATCGTGATCTGGATGATGCAATCCATGCCCTGGTGGAAAGAGGAACATCAGACCAGTTGCAACTGCGCCGGTTGAAAAAGCAAAAACTGGCGCTGAAAGATCGAATCCAGAAAATCGAAAATGAGCTAACACCAGACATCATTGCTTAAGCGCTGAGGATCGCTATAGTGCCGCTTCCTTTAAACGGGGTACGAGATGGCAAAGATCAAAGTAGGCATTATCATGGGCAGCCAGTCGGACTGGGCGACCATGAAAGCCGCAGCCGACATTCTGGATGAACTGGGCATCACATATGAGACAAAGATCGTTTCTGCGCACCGCACGCCTGACCGGCTCTGGGAATATGGCAAAACCGCTGTCTCAAGGGGACTAAGTGTCATCATTGCAGGTGCTGGAGGGGCCGCTCATCTGCCGGGTATGATGGCGTCCAAAACCCGAGTGCCTGTCGTTGGTGTCCCCGTACAGACAAAAGCTCTGTCCGGTGTGGATAGTCTCTATTCCATCTTGCAAATGCCCAAAGGCTACCCGGTTGCCACCATGGCAATCGGGGAAGCTGGTGCTGCAAATGCTGGCCTGATGGCGGCGGGTATTCTTGCAATTCATGACACGGAAATTGCATCCCGTCTCGACGCCTGGCGTGACGCCCTGTCTAACTCTATTCCGGAAATGCCCCAAGATGACTGATTCACTCGCGCCTGGCGCCACCATTGGCATTTTAGGCGGCGGTCAGCTTGGCCGGATGCTCTCGGTTGCGGCGGCCCGACTTGGCTTTAGAACCCATATATTTGAGCCTGGTGCGAACCCACCTGCAGGGCAGGTCTGCGACACTGTTACGACTGCTCCTTACGAGGATAAGGCCGCGTTGTTGGCTTTCGCCGATGCGGTAGATCTTATCACCTTTGAATTTGAAAACATCCCGACAACCGCACTCGATATACTGGAAAGCCACCGCCCCATTCACCCCAATCGCGAGGCGCTCCGAGTCTCGCAAGACAGGCTTGTCGAAAAAGAATTCCTTCAAAGTCTCGGCCTCGCCACCGCGCCATTCGCGGCAGTAGACTCACTTGCAAATCTCAACAACGCAATTGCCAGAATTGGCACTCCTGCAATCTTAAAGACCCGACGTTTCGGCTATGACGGGAAAGGCCAGGTGCGTATCAAGACCCCGGGCGAAGCCGAAACGGCCTATGCGTCTATGGCTGATGCACCATCAATACTCGAAGGGTTCGTTGATTTCAGCCGCGAAATTTCAGTTATTGGCGCGCGTAACAGCGATGGGGCCGTCTCTTGTTTCGATCCCGGCGAAAACATCCATAACGACGGAATTTTACACACAACAACCGTTCCGGCGCAGATTTCCAACGCTCTGAGAACCGACGCGGTTTTACTGGCAGGGCGCATCCTTAACGCCCTCGATTATGTTGGTGTTTTAGGCGTCGAACTTTTTGTGACTGATTCAGGCCTGATCGTGAATGAAATTGCACCTCGCGTGCATAATTCGGGGCACTGGACGCAAAACGGCTGTGTGATCGACCAGTTTGAACAACATATCCGCGCAGTTTCTGGCTGGCCCTTAGGTGATGGGCAACGACATTCCGATGTCGAGATGCTGAACTTGATTGGCGAAGATATAACTATGGTCCCAGCCCTCGCAAAGGAACGAAACGCCGCAATCCATCTTTACGGAAAAGCCGACGTAAAACCGGGCCGGAAGATGGGACATGTCAACCGACTGTTAAGCAAACCTTAAACACCAGTTTCAATAAATATCCCCGCCGGAGGCAAAATCCTTTTTAAGGATTTTGCCTCCGGCGGGGATATTTATGGGAAAAAGAAATTTATGGTTGGCCAGCAAGACGAGAGAGCGCTTCGCTGTAGCCCATATTTTTATCAAACCGGCCCTCACTCAGGAACAGCATCGTCTGTGCCACGACCAGCGGGTTGTTCATCATGAAGGTGTGTGTCACGGGCAGAACAATATGGGCATCCATACCGCCTAGCCGCGTGGAACCTACCGCCACCTTTCCATCATCAGGTCCTGTAATGACGGCTGAGTAAATCGGGTTTAGCGATCGGTTTCCCGCTATTACACCCAATTCGAACCGGGCCGCGCCAAGACGGTTGGGCATGCTTTCTGAATCTGTCCCAAGTTCCAGCCCCGCTGGGCCATTTATCCAGCGAAAAGGACCCAGATCGCCAAAAGCGTCTACCAGTTCCGAGCCATGATTTGGAGGCGCAAGCATAACGACGCGACCCATGGTTTTAGGTCGGTTGTTCTGAAGCCATGCCCGAACAAGTATTCCCCCCATGGAATGCGTTACAAAATGTGTTCGCTGCGCATCACATGCTGCGACTGCGTCGGGCAGCGTTTCAGCAACCAGTTCTTCAATCGGCGCGTTGGTAGATCGATGAGCGGGTACAACTGTTTTATACCCTGACCGTGTCAGCGCCTCTTCCATCACGGCCAGTGATGCGGGTCCACGCGCCAACCCATGTAGAAGGATCACGCAATCCGCAGCCGCCTGAAGCGGCCACATAACAAAGATCAGAAGTGTAAAGAGATACCGCATTGAGGTGATATAGGTGAATTGAATGATGGTTTCGAGACCTACTTGTACGCGCCGGGGTTCAAAGGCATTCTGCGGCCATGGACCATTTACTCAGCTCAAAGTCGCCACGGCTGGCAGCGCGCGCGATCATATTGCACGAAGAAAGGTTGCTATTGGTTAATGCTTACCCTGCAGGCCTGTCAGATCTATGGTGCGCGCCGGGTGGCGGAGTTGAGCGCGGAAGCTCGTTACACGACAGCCTTATCCGGGAAGTTTACGAGGAAACTGGCTTTTCAATCACTGTCGGCACACCTGCGCTCGTCAATGAATTTCACGACCCATCGCGGGATTTTCATCAGGTCGACATTTACTTTCGTTGCCATATCACATCTGGCTCTCTGGATATTAAGTGGCAGGACCCGGAAGGTATTGTTTCGTGTCGTAAGTTTTTCACACGGGCTGACATGTCGGATATTCGTTTCAAGCCAGACAGTCTGGCAGATGTTGCATGGAGCAAGGACGACGCGATTTCTTATGACCCGATAGAGCTCATCGTGCGATAAAATGTTTAAGTAGTCGAACGCGTGAAGCACATGCTAACGCCGGATCGAAATCGCGATTCCACCCAAAACCAATACCGCTGCGATCAGGAACCTCAGGGTAAGAGCCTCTCCCAGAAAAACCATTCCGCCCGCCAATGCAATAATAGGCACCGTAAGCTGCGCGACCGCAGCAATGCTCGCATCAAGCCGGGGAAGAACCGTGTACCACAGAGCATAACCAAGCCCTGATGTTACAACACCCGAAAGAACAGCAAGGACTACGCCCCAAAAGGTGATCGGCAAAACATCTGGGAAAACCAGCAATGGGAGCAGCCCCAAGGGCACGGCGAGTATAAAATTTACAGCGGTTGCCGCCAGCGGGTCTTTTGCTTTTCGACCATGAAGGGAATAGATACCCCATCCCAGAGCTGCGGCTGTCATAAGGATTGCACCCAGGATTTCCGGAGCAGCGGCACCCCCTGGCCACAGCAGATAGACCAGACCGGCAAACGCGACCCCAGCCCCAAGCCAGCGCGTTGGGGGAAGCCGTTCAGACGAAAGTATTGCACCCGCGAACATTGTGATCTGGACACCACCAAATAGGATCAGCGCGCCAACACCAGCTTCTAGCGTGACATAGGCAAACGAGAACCCAATGATATATAAAACAAGCGAAAGAGGCCCAGTAATGCCCCCAAACTGGCTGCTTGAACTCGCCCCATTTCGCACCCAGACCATTAAGGCCAGTGCTAAAGCCCCCGATACCAACCGGATCGAGGCAAAACCAGAAGGTCCGATTGCCCCATCTGCCAAAGCGAGGCGATTCAATACAGAATTTGCCGCAAAGGCGACCATCGTCAGAACTGTAAGAAGGATCAGGCGTAAAGGACCGTTGTGCGAGGCTTTCACTTTAACTTCATTTCTTTCCAATTTGGGCAGGCCCGCGACTTAGAACGTCTTCGACATTTTGACTTTGTTTCCGCTTCGCTCAACCTCTTGCCATCCAAGATGGATGTAAAGTGAAACATTTTCCGGCATACCAACATGCGTGGAAAGGCGCATTTCAGCACATCCCAGCCCGATGCATTCGCGCTCCGCGAGCAAGATCAGGGCTCGTCCTAGTCCCTGCCCTTTTGCTTTGGGGTCTACCGCAATATTCGCGAGGCGTAGGGCAGCACCCTCGTTAACAAGGACGATTCCACCCCAAATTTCACCGTTACTTTCAGCAACCCAGACATTGTGGTTTGCGATGTCGTCCTCAATTCCTTCGGTCACAGCAGGCAAATCAGCTATCCGGTCGCGATAAGCTGCGTAAGCGGCTGCAATACACTCTCTGAATTGAGTTGCGTCTGATGGCTGGGCCCGCCTTATCTGCCAGTTCTTCATTGTATTCTCAGTGGCTTCAAATTCTTACCATGTATAAAGATTGCTACGCGCAAAAGAAAAGGGGCCTCGAAAGACCCCTTTCCGTTAACCAACAGGTTGGCGTGACTTACATCATGCCGCCCATGCCGCCCATGCCACCCATGTCTGGCATACCGCCACCAGCGCCAGCACCTTCTTTAGAAGGCTTGTCAGCAACCATAGCTTCGGTTGTGATCAGCAAGCCAGCGATAGAGGCCGCATCTTCGAGTGCAGTACGAACCACTTTGGCAGGGTCGATAACGCCGAATTTGAACATGTCGCCATATTCTTCGGTCTGAGCGTTAAAGCCAAAGGTCGGGTCTGTGCTTTCACGGACTTTGCCCGCTACGACAGCACCGTCAACACCAGCGTTTTCTGCGATCTGACGCAGCGGTGCTTCGAGTGCTTTACGCACGATCGTAATACCAGCGTTTTGATCAGAGTTATCGCCAGTCAGCCCTTCGAGCGTTTTTGCTGCCTGAACCAGAGCAACACCACCGCCAACGATAACACCTTCTTGAACGGCTGCACGGGTCGCGTTCAGGGCATCGTCTACGCGGTCTTTGCGCTCTTTCACTTCGATTTCGGTCATGCCGCCAACACGGATGACTGCAACACCGCCTGCGAGTTTCGCAACACGTTCCTGCAGTTTTTCACGATCGTAATCAGAAGAAGTTTCTTCGATCTGACCGCGGATCTGCGCAACACGTGCTTCGATCTCTGCTTTTTCGCCAGCGCCGTCGATGATTGTTGTTTCATCTTTGGTGATGGTGACTTTTTTGGCAGAACCCAGCATGTCCATAGTGACAGATTCAAGTTTCATGCCCAGATCATCAGAAATTACCTGGCCACCGGTCAGGATAGCAATGTCTTGCAACATGGCTTTGCGGCGATCGCCGAAACCAGGTGCTTTAACAGCTGCAATTTTCAATCCGCCACGCAATTTGTTAACAACGAGAGTTGCAAGCGCTTCGCCTTCAACATCTTCAGAAATGATAAGCAGTGGTTTTTGCGACTGAATAACAGCCTCGAGCAGCGGCACCATTGGCTGAAGCGAAGACAGTTTCTTTTCGTGCAGCAGGATGACGACGTCTTCCAGATCTGCGATCATTTTGTCAGGGTTAGTTACAAAATAAGGTGACAGGTAGCCACGATCAAACTGCATACCTTCAACAACATCGGTTTCTGTTTCCAGACCTTTGTTTTCTTCGACGGTGATTACACCTTCGTTGCCTACGCGCTGCATAGCGTCTGCGATTTGGCGGCCAATTTCAGCTTCGCCGTTTGCAGAGATCGTGCCAACCTGAGCAACTTCGTCGCTGTCTTTGACAACCCGCGAAGCAGCTTTAATCGACTCAACAACTTTTGAAACAGCGATGTCGATACCGCGCTTCAGGTCCATTGGGTTCATGCCAGCGGCAACCGATTTCAGGCCTTCTTTAACGATAGCTTGGGCCAGAACAGTCGCGGTTGTTGTTCCGTCGCCTGCTTCGTCATTGGTGCGAGAGGCAACCTCTTTCACCATCTGGGCGCCCATGTTTTCGAACTTGTCTTCAAGCTCGATTTCTTTTGCAACGGTAACACCATCTTTGGTGATGCGTGGTGCGCCAAAGGATTTGTCGATAACAACGTTACGGCCTTTGGGACCAAGTGTTACTTTCACAGCATCTGCGAGGATATTAACGCCGCGCAACATACGATTGCGGGCATCGGTATCGAATTTGACTTCTTTAGCCATATTGCAAACTCCTAAAGTCTGTTTCTATTTTGAAGGGGACAGGGGGCGGATCAGGTAATGATGCCCAGGATGTCGCTTTCCTTCATCATCAGCAGCTCTTCGCCGTCGACGGTAACTTCGGTGCCGGACCATTTGCCGAACAGAATCTTGTCGCCGTTTTTCACAGCCATTTCGATCAGTTCGCCAGAATCTTTCCGCGCACCTTCGCCACAAGCGATAACTTCGCCTTCAGCTGGTTTTTCTTTTGCGGTGTCTGGAATGATCAGGCCGCCTGCTGTTTTCTCATCGCCTTCAACGCGACGAACGAGCACACGGTCGTGCAGCGGTTTCAATGCCATCTCTAGAACGCTCCTTGGTTCGAAGTTTATGTACTGTTGTCACTCGTCTCTGCCGAGTGCTAACGACATGGAAATAAGGATGACAGACGGGTGAGTCAACCAGAAGACTGCGAAATTTTGTTATTGCAATTTGGGTTTGCGAAAATCCGACCCAACGTTTCACGTTACTTGGGCGCAAACCCATAGGATTTCAGGCCACTTAAGCCCGTCGGCGTAACGGTATAAACCCCCGTGGAAACGCGTTCAAACCAACCATAGTGATCGTCAGACATAATTCGAGTCGCATTCTCGACGCCTGTTGTATGGGCAACCTCTGCACCTTTGGTGGCCCCGTTCTCAGCCAGATACCCAGCGCAACGCAGCGCATCCTGTCGATAGGCTGTAACCAGCCCTTTTCGCGTTGCACCGCCAGTGTTCGGATCACCCTCACGACGCGCGAATTCGCGAAGCAGACGGGTTTTCTTCGTCTTAGATTTGCGTGGCTTGAAGGACCCCGGATCAAGATGCACCTCGACCAGTTGATCACGCAAACGAACCGTAATCAGACCTAACCCCAATCGACGACAAAGGCTGATATTATCTTTTAGTGTTTTGCTGAACAAACGCCCCTTCCCCATGGGAACCGCCAGATACACAATATCTGTAACCGACTGACGCGCGACACCCTGATGAAACAGCGAAAGGGAAAAACCGGTTTTCAGTTCTACAATCACAGGCTCTTCTTCGTCACGACAAGCCACAACATCTGCAGCCAGAACCTCACTTTTGACAACATAACCCTGTGACTGAAGATATGCTTTAATAGGAGGATAGAGTTCAGTTTCGCGCAAACGGGTCATAGTTTCTTTTAACTTCAAGAAACCTGCGTGTCAGGAAAAACTGCCCGGTTTTGTTGAATGTTTTTTATGGGCCAAAAAGCCACAGCCAGGCCGCGTGACAACCTAGGGCCACCCCCCTATAAGGACGACAAAATTTACCCTGAAATGGACCGCAACATGACAACCTTAGTTTTTGGCCACAAGGCCCCCGACACTGATTCAACCGGCTCGCCTATTATCTGGGCATGGTACCTGAACGAAATCAAAGGAACGCAGGCCAAACCGGTGTTGCTTGGAAGGCCGAACACTGAAGCTGCCTTTGTCGTGAACCGCTGGGGGTTTGAAACACCCGAGATCATTTCGGGCGTCACCGCCGATGACACCTGCGTTGTTGTTGATACCAACAATCCTGCTGAACTGCCCGAAGCAATCAACGACGCGAACGTTGTGCAGATCATTGACCACCACCTCCTGGTCGGAGGCTTGAAAACACGGGGCCCAATCGACATTACGATCCGCCCGCTCGCCTGCACCGCAACCATCATGTATGACCTGATGGGTGACAACGCGGCGAAAATGCCCGACAATATCAAAGGCGCAATGCTGTCCTGTATTTTGTCTGATACGCTCGCGTTCCGCTCACCAACAACAACCGATGCAGATCGTGCACTGGCAGAAAAACTCGCAGGCGAACTGGGCATCAATATCACTGATTATGCTTCTGAAATGTTCGAAGCGAAGTCTGACGTTTCTGCCTTCTCAGACGCCGAACTGCTGCGGATGGATTCAAAAGAATACACTGTTGGTGACACTAAATTCCGTGTCTCGGTTCTGGAAACCACGGCACCAAAAATCGTCCTCGACCGTAAAGCCAGCCTGATGGAGAGCATGACCACCGTCGCAGCCGAAGATGCTGTTGATCAGGTCTTGTTGTTCGTCGTCGATATTCTGAACGAAGAAGCAACCATGCTAGTCCCGAATGAATTGACAAAAACCGTGGCTGAAAAAAGCTTTGGTGCGACTGTCGAAGGCGACGCTGTCGTTCTGCCGGGCGTGATGAGCCGCAAAAAACAGATCATTCCTAATCTGGCGGTCTGATCCGAACCAAAGTAAGAACAACGGGGCGCTTTTTAGCGCCCCTTTTTTCTGCATCTGCAATAAGATCATTTTGCGCATATGATGCGCGAAGAACATATTTACCTGCCGAGGCCCAAATGACGCAAATTATCGAAGCACTCGACGACGTATCTGCACGCTATGATGCGCTGTTTGTCGATCTCTGGGGATGTCTGCACAACGGTCTGGAACCATTTCCGGATGCAGTAAACGCGTTACAGCGTTTCCGAGCAGGCGGAGGAAAAGTTGTGCTGCTTACCAACTCCCCTCGTCCCCGTGCCAGCGTTGAGGTGCAGCTTGAACAGATAGGTGTCCCAAAAGACTGCTGGGATACAATCACCACATCCGGCGACAGTGCGCGCGCAGCTATGTTTCAGGGTGTCGTTGGCGAAAAGGTCTTTCACATCGGCAAGAAGGATGAGGAAGGCTTTTTCACCAAGCTAAAAATCATCGAAGATGCCGCAGAAATTTTGCTGGTGTCACTGCAAGACGCTGAAGGCATCGTCTGTACTGGCCCGGAAGACCCGCTTGCCCTGCCCGAGGTTTATCGCCCGCAATTTTTGTATGCGAAACAAAAAGGTCTAAAACTGCTTTGCGCCAACCCGGATATCGTTGTCGACCGAGGGGAGCGGCGCGAATGGTGTGCAGGTGCATTGGCGGCGCTTTACACGGAAATGGGCGGTGAAAGCCTGTATTTTGGCAAACCGCACCCTCCGATCTACGACCTCGCACACCGAAGGTTGTTGGCGCTCGGCTCCGATTATCCCGACCATCGCATCCTGTGCATCGGTGATGGAATCGCAACCGATATTCAGGGTGCCACAGGTGAGGATCTTGATTCGCTGTTTATATCTGGTGGCTTAGCAGCAACAGAAACCAAGACAGTCCGGCAGCCTGACCCAGCTGCGCTTGACGCGTATCTTGAGGCTGCACAGCTCACGCCGCGCTATTCCATTGGGTTTTTGCGCTAATCGTTGCCAAAACAGCAACAAAATCCGCCACGCAATAATATTTCACCAGAAACACGAAATTTGCCGTTTTATTACTTTACGACTTGCCTGCACTGCAGCACTCCTTTATGCTGCAGTGCAACATAATCCTTCTGGAGAGACGGGATGCTCGACAATATGCCGCGTGGAACAATCTGCATAGAAGACATCGAAATCGGCATGAGCCGACATCTGAGCAAAGAAGTCACTGACCGTGATATCGAAATGTTTGCAGAAGTGTCGACAGACCGAAATCCGGTGCATCTGGATGATGCCTATGCTCAAGACACGATATTCGAGGGGCGTATTGCACATGGTATGCTGACGGCCGGGCTGATCTCTGCAGTTATTGGCGAGCAGCTTCCCGGGCACGGCACAGTTTATCTTGGTCAGACATTGAAATTCATGGCCCCCGTTCGCCCCGGCGATATTGTCTATGCCGAAGTCGAAGTCATAGAGATCGACTATTCCCGTCGCCGGGTAAAAATGGACTGCCATTGTGCTGTTGATGGCAAAGTTGTGCTGAAAGGCGAGGCAATCGTACTTGCCCCAAGCCGGAAATTCGACTGACGACTTGCAAGGGCGCTTAGGCCTCGGTAGTTGGTCTTATGCGTATTGTTCGAGACACCCAGTTTGTGGAAGAAATAGATCGCGGCGCCAGTGCCGCGATTGGCAACTTTGATGGGGTGCATCGCGGCCATCAGGTTGTCATCGAAATTGCCCGTGAGCAGGCCGAAGGACTGGGCTGCCCGCTTGGCGTTATGACGTTTGAACCACACCCGCGCCAGTATTTTGCGCCCGACGCCCCACCCTTTCGACTGATGAATGCCGATGCGCGCGCGCACCGGCTTGAAAAACTCGGGGTGGAACGGCTTTATGAACTTAATTTCAACAGTGTTTTATCTTCACATTCCGCTCGTGAGTTCGCGGAACAGGTGATCGTAGAAGGTCTTGGATTACGTCATATTGTGGTTGGCGAGGATTTCTGCTTTGGCAAAGGACGGTCCGGAAACGCGGAAGACCTGAAGGCCTTTGGCGAAGAACTAGGGTTTGGTGTCACGGTTGTTCCGCTCGTTTCTGATGGTAAGGGTGAGTTTTCTTCCACCTCAATCCGCAACGCCCTAACCGATGGCCGACCTGGGGATGCCGCGCGAATGCTGGGCCACTGGCACCGCATTGAAGGAGAAGTGATCCACGGCGAACAGCGCGGACGAGAGCTTGGCTATCCAACGACCAACATGTCAATCGACGGGCTTCACCCGCCAAAATTTGGGGTCTACGCCGTCAAAGTTGAAGTTCTGGATGGACCGCACGCAGGCCAATACGACGGTGCAGCCAGCATGGGTGTGAGGCCAATGTTTGGCGTCAATCAACCAAACCTTGAAACTTATCTATTCGATTTCAAAGGCGATCTTTATGGAGCAAACCTATCTGTCGCGCTTATCGAGTATCTGCGACCAGAGCTGAAGTTTGACAGCCTTGACGCCCTGATTGCACAAATGGATGCAGATTGCGCCAAAGCGCGCGCACTTCTCGCTGACGTGTGATCCTATGAAAGATCCGATAAACCGCGATGGGCTACGACCGAAATTCTGGGAAAAAGTAGCGTTAAAAAACCTAACCGCCAAAGAGTGGGAAGCGCTTTGCGACGGCTGCGGAAAATGCTGTCTGAACAAGCTGGAAGACGAAGAATCCGGTGAAGTTGTGTTTACTCGTGTGGCCTGCCGGTTGCTTGACGACCAAACCTGCCGCTGTGGGCAATATGATATCCGCAAGCAGTTTGTGCCTGAATGTGTTGTTCTGACACCTAAGACATTGCCTGATGTTGCGTATTTTATGCCCGCCACATGCGCCTATCGCCTTTTGCACGAAGGCAAGCCGCTTTACGACTGGCACCCGCTTATTTCCGGAACACCCGAGTCGGTACATGAAGCGGGCCAATCAGTACGTGGATGGACGGTACCTGAATTCGAAATCTCAGAAGAAGACTGGGAAGATTATGTGATCGAGGAACCCTGCTGATGTTTTTTGCCTCCGACAATTCTGGCCCGGTGCATCCAAGTGTTATGGAAGCCCTAGCACACGCGAACGAAAGCTACGCGATGCCTTATGGTGCAGATGTCCTGATGGTCAACGTTCACACCCGCATCCGTGAAATATTCGAGGCACCAGAAGCTGCGGTCTATCTGGTAGCGACAGGGACAGCAGCGAACTCCCTCGCACTGGCCACACTCTGTAATCCCTGGGAGACAGTATTCTGTTCTACGGTCGCCCATATCCACGAAGACGAATGTAACGCACCAGAGTTTTACACGGGCGGTGCCAAGCTGACCCTAGTCAAAGGCGACGACGCAAAGTTTACAGCAGACGCGTTGCGTGAAGCCGTCGAAAAAGAAGAAACCCGTGGTGTGCATGGCCCTCAGCGCGGACCGGTATCAATGACCCAGGCGACAGAGCGTGGAACGATATACAGTCTGGATGAAATTCGTGCCATTGCCAAATCGGCCAAGGCCTTTGGTTTGCCTGTCCATATGGACGGCGCGCGGTTCACAAATGCGCTTGTTGCGCTGGGTTGCAGTGCTGCTGAAATGACCTGGAAAGCAGGAGTTGACGTTGTCAGTTTCGGAGGTACAAAAAACGGCCTGATGGGCGTCGAAGCAGTCATCTTTTTCGACCCGAAACATGCATGGGAATTTGAGCTGCGTCGCAAACGCGGAGCGCATCTTTTTTCCAAGCACCGGTACCTTTCGGCTCAGATGGCCGCCTATCTGGATGATGATCTGTGGCTTCGATCGGCTAAAGCCGCAAACGACGCGACAGCGCGGCTGGCGCATGGGCTAAAGCAAATCGAAGGGACAACCTTTGTGCATGAACCCGCTGTCAATATGATCTTTGCGGGATGGTCGCGTGCAGGGCATCAACGTCTTCACGACGCTGGCGCTCAGTACTACATCTGGGAAGGTGCATTAGACGGAAGTGACCCGGATGAGATTTTGACAGCCCGGCTGGTGACCGACTGGTCAATGACGGATGAAAACATCGACCGGTTTCTTGATCTGGTTCGGGGGTAACAGTACCCCCTTCTCAACCGCTACCAAAACCCTGCAAACCTAGATCTTTCCAGCGAGGTGCAGATCCAGATCATCTAGTCTGTCCTGTCCCCAAAACCTTTGGTCTGAATCCGTGACATAAAAGGGTGATCCGAATGCACCACGCTTCACTGCGTCTTCCAAGTTTGCCGCATAGGTTTCCGCCCCGGCAAGCAAGCCACTGTCAGCCAATGACGGGTCGAACCCGGCGGTTTTCAGGCAGCCTTTGATCACCTCATCTTCGGCTATATTTTTATCTTCGGCCCAACACGCTGCCAAAATACCATGTGCGAGTTTCCCCAAATCGCCACCACCAGCATTTTGTGCGGCAATGATAGCGTAGGCACTGGGTGCCATATTCGTTGGAAAGAACGCGGGCTTCGGATTAAGCGGCAACCCGGTTTTTTTCGCCTGTCTTTCTATTTCCTGTGCGCGCATTTCAATTCGCGAAGGATGCCGATCTTTTGGTGGAACGCCACCCGTGCGCGAAAATAGCGCCATAAGATCCAAAGGTTTGTAGGTAATGGTTGCCCCGTGCTTAGCAGCAATTTCTTCCAACCGGGTCCCCGCGAGATACGCAAAGGGTGAAATTGTTGCGAAATAGTAATCTATATGAGCCATTTGGCCCTCCTGGCGTGTTGCATTCTTTGCAAGACCCTAGCTGGGTGGTAAGCGGTGTCAACGTCACGATTCTGTCATCTCGACGACTTCACCTGAGGACCAAAAACATGCCGACCGTAACTGAACCGAAACTCATTTCCGGTAATGCCAACCTAAGTCTGGCAAAATCTATTGCCCGCAGAATGTCGATGCACCGTGGTGTTAACATTGACCTGGTAGATGCTCGCGTAGAGCGCTTCAATGATCAGGAAATCTTTGTTGAAGTCTACGAGAATGTGCGCGGCGAGGATATGTTCATAATCCAGCCAACGTCTAATCCTGCCAATGACAACCTGATGGAACTGCTTATCATGGCGGATGCGCTGAAACGCTCTTCAGCGGCACGTGTCACAGCAGTGATTCCTTATTTTGGTTACGCCCGGCAAGATCGCCGCACAAAGGCACGCACCCCCATTACCGCGAAACTTGTCGCAAATATGATTACCGGAACAGGTATTGAGCGGGTTTTAACGATGGATCTGCACGCGGCGCAGATTCAGGGTTTCTTTGATATCCCGGTCGATAACCTGTATGCATCCCCTGTCTTCGCACTCGATATTCAGCACCAGTTTAAAGACAAACTCAACGATGTGATGATCGTCTCTCCCGACGTAGGCGGGGTTGCACGCGCGCGCGAACTGGCGCAGCGGATTGGCTGCCCACTTTCGATCGTTGACAAACGACGTGAGAAGGCAGGCGAAGTCGCGGAAATGACAGTAATTGGTGATGTGACTGGAAAGACATGTATAATCGTTGATGACATCTGCGATACCGCTGGAACGCTCTGCAAGGCGGCTGAAGTGTTGATTCAAAGCGGCGCAAAAGAAGTACATTCCTATATCACGCACGGCGTTCTGTCTGGCCCGGCTGTAGAGCGTATTACCAATTCAGTCATGAAAAGTCTGGTGATCACAGACTCGATCGAGCCAACTAAACAAGTTAAAGCTGCCAAAAATATCCGTATTGTACCAACTGCGCCAATGTTTGCGCAGGCAATCCTGAACATCTGGCACGGCACTTCGGTTTCGTCTCTATTTGACGTAAAAACACTCGGGCCAATTTATGAAGGCATGTACAGCAGCTAACCAAGCCTAAAGGCTTTGATGCCTCGTCATGCCGAAACTTAGAAGATTTGGCGTGCGTTTCTTCGCACCAACGGGGCTTTTTTAGTAAAGCTCCCATTCTTCCTCGTCAGGCAAATCGCCAATCGCAATCCAGGACGCCCGAATACGGGCGACCCTGCTGTCAGCCCATGTACGAAAAACAAGATCAAAGCCAGTTTTTGAAATATTTTCTGCCTGTATGTCTGCGCGCATGTTTGTGAGACGGTCCATGTCCCACATCGACATGGATACCTGCACAACAGGAATTGATTGAAATGAAGATGAGAATTTCACTCTTGCACGCGATGCACGCGGGCCGGTTCCGGTCCACATGTCACCGCCATCCTCAAAATCAGAGAACAGCGTTTTTTCCCCTTGGTCGACACCAACCAGATGGCTGTGCAATCGCTTCATTCAAAATACCTTTCGGACTGAACCTTATCCGGAGAAATTGGCAAAACATTGCCCCGAATACGTCAAAGCCCCGCAAAGAAGTAGCAGGGCTTTGAAATCTGTTCAGAAAACCGAATATCAGCTTGAGGCTAGCCCGATTTCAGATGCTAGCGCCGCAATATCGGCAACGCGCTTAGCAGTCACATCCTTTTCCTCAGGTCTTGCCTGTTGTTGCTTTTCAGCTGCGTCGGCAGCAAACCCGTTCAGAATGTCCTGCGTCATCTCAGACACTGGTAGTGCGTGTTCTGCCAATACAGAGGCCGCACCGCTGGTAATTTCAGCAAAACCGCCACTGACGACGTACTCTGTTGTTCCCTCAGAACTGACAACCCGCACGATTCCGGGACGCAATGTCGTAATGACAGGTGCGTGATCCGGCATTGCGGTCATGTCGCCATCGGCTCCCGGAAGCTGGATTTCCGTCGCCTGAACAGAGGCAAGCCTGCGTTCGGGCGACACCAGGTCGAATTGCATCGTATCGGCCATCAGGCCCTCCCTTAGGCTGCGTCTGCTGCCATTTTCTCGGCTTTAGCGACAACTTCGTCGATGCCACCAACCATATAGAATGCACCTTCTGGCAAGTGGTCATATTCGCCGGCAACAACAGCCTTGAACGAAGAAATCGTATCTGCCAGCGGAACCTGTTTACCGTCAGAACCAGTGAACACTTTCGCAACGTCGAATGGTTGGCTGAGGAACCGCTGAATTTTACGCGCACGTGCAACGGTCAGTTTATCTTCTTCGCTCAGTTCGTCCATACCAAGGATGGCAATGATATCCTGAAGCGACTTGTAACGCTGCAAAATTTCCTGAACGTCAGTTGCCACTTTATAATGCTCATCCCCGATAACAGACGGGTCAAGAAGCCGCGAAGTTGAGTCAAGTGGGTCAACAGCAGGATAAATACCAAGTTCTGAAATCGCACGCGACAGAACGGTTGTCGCATCGAGGTGCGCAAACGATGTCGCTGGTGCAGGGTCGGTAAGGTCATCCGCAGGTACGTAGATCGCCTGAACCGAAGTAATCGAACCAGCTTTGGTCGATGTAATCCGTTCTTGCAGCGCACCCATGTCAGTTGCCAGTGTTGGCTGATAGCCCACAGCAGATGGAATACGGCCCAGAAGTGCTGACACCTCGGAACCCGCCTGTGTAAAGCGGAAGATGTTATCAACGAAGAACAGAACGTCTGTACCAGATTGGTCGCGGAACTGTTCCGCCAAAGTCAGACCTGACAGAGCAACACGCATCCGCGCTCCGGGAGGCTCGTTCATCTGGCCATAGACCAGCGCCACTTTGGACTTTTCCAGATCATCCGGAACGATAACGCCGGATTCGATCATCTCGTGGTAAAGGTCGTTTCCTTCACGTGTCCGCTCTCCAACCCCAGCAAACACAGAGAAGCCTGAGTGCACTTTCGCGATGTTGTTGATCAGTTCCATGATGAGAACGGTTTTACCCACACCCGCACCACCAAAGAGGCCGATTTTACCGCCCTTCGCATAAGGCGCCAGAAGGTCGATCACCTTGATGCCTGTTTCCAGCACCACAGATTCTGTCGACTGTTCCGAAAACGCAGGGGCGTCCCGGTGGATCGAACGGTGCTCATCCGCCTTTACAGGACCCTTCTCGTCAACCGGATCGCCGGTAACGTTAAGGATACGGCCCAACGTTGCATTGCCGACCGGCACCTGAATCGGAGCGCCAGTGTCTTCAACCTCTGCACCGCGAACCAAGCCTTCAGTCGCATCCATCGCGATACAGCGTACTGATCTTTCGCCAAGATGCTGGGACACTTCAAGAACCAGTTTCTTGCCATTGTTTTCTGTGTTCAGCGCGTTCAGAATTTCGGGAAGTGCATCCTCGAACTGAACGTCGACAACGGCGCCGATGACCTGAGTCACTTTGCCTTTTGCATTTGCCATGTCGTTTCTCCGGTTCTTTAGAGCGCTTCAGCGCCCGAGATAATTTCGATAAGCTCGTTTGTGATAACTGCCTGACGCGAACGGTTGTAAATGATCGTCAGTTTGTCGATCATTTCACCAGCGTTGCGTGTTGCGTTGTCCATAGCGGACATACGCGCGCCTTGCTCAGACGCGCCATTCTCTAGCAGAGCGGCGAAAATCTGGGTGGCAATTCCACGCGGCAGAAGATCAGCAAGGATTTCTTCTTGATCAGGCTCGTAGTCGTAAACCGTACCCGTTTCACCCGTATCTTCAAAAGTTGCAGGGATAACCTGCTGTTCAGTCGGTATCTGACTGATCACACTCTCAAAACGGTTGTAGAAAAGGGTTGCCACGTCAAATTCGCCTGCGATAAAGCGGTCGATAACCCCACTCGCAATCCCATCGGCGTTGGCGTAACCAACACGTTTGACCTCGGAAAGGTCAACGTGATCGACAAAATGACTGCTGTATTCACGCTTAAGCTGCTCTCGACCCTTCTTGCCAACTGTCAAAATCTGCACCGTTTTACCGGAAGCGATCAGCTGTTCTGCCTTGGCACGTGCAAGTTTAACAATTGACGAGTTGAAGCCGCCACAAAGCCCCCGTTCCGCCGTCAACACCACCAATAGGTGCTTCTGGTCGGAACCGGTCCCTGCGAGCAGTTTAGGCGCGGAGTCTGATTTGCCAACTGAAGCTGCCAACCCACTCAGAACGGCATTCATCCGCTCCGCGTATGGGCGTCCAGCTACAGCAGCGTCCTGCGCACGGCGAAGTTTTGCCGCGGCGACCATCTGCATGGCCTTCGTGATCTTGCGAGTCGATTTGACACTCGCGATCCTGTTCTTAAGGTCCTTCAGGTTTGGCATGTATCCAATCCTATCCCCTGGCCACGTTAATTAAGCGAAATCTGCGGCGAATTCATCGAGTGCCGTTTTGATTTTATCCTCAAGCTCACCTTTAACCTTACGGTCATTGTCGGTGATGTCTTTCAGCAAATCGGCGTGGTTTTGACGCAGGTGGTTCAACAGGCCTGCTTCGAAACGACCAACTTGTTTCACATCGATCTTGTCCAGATAGCCTTTGGTGCCTGCGTAAATCACGCAAACAATCTCGGCGTTGGTCAAAGGTGAATACTGTGATTGCTTCATAAGCTCGGTCAAACGCGCACCACGATTCAGCATCGCTTGTGTTGATGCATCAAGGTCAGACCCGAACTGCGCAAAAGCTGCCATCTCACGATACTGAGCCAGTTCTAGTTTAACCGGTCCAGCGACAGATTTCATTGCATCGGTTTGTGCCGAAGAACCAACCCGCGAAACCGAAAGACCGGTGTTCACAGCCGGGCGAATGCCTTGGTAGAACAGTTCGGTTTCCAGGAAGATCTGACCGTCAGTGATCGAGATCACGTTGGTAGGGATAAACGCAGAAACGTCTCCACCTTGGGTTTCAATGATCGGCAGGGCGGTCAAAGAACCGGAACCATTGTCTTCGTTCAATTTAGAAGAACGTTCCAGCAGGCGGGAGTGAAGGTAGAAAACGTCACCTGGGTAAGCTTCACGTCCGGGCGGACGGCGCAGCAACAGAGACATCTGACGGTAGGAAACAGCTTGCTTACTAAGGTCATCGTAAATGATCAGCGCGTGGCGTCCGTTGTCACGGAAATGCTCAGCCATAGTAGTCGCCGAATAAGGTGCAAGGAACTGCATTGGTGCCGGATCAGATGCGGTTGCAGCCACGACGATTGTATATTCAATCGCGCCGGTTTCTTCGAGCTTCTTGACCAACTGCGCAACGGTTGAGCGTTTTTGACCAACAGCAACGTAGATACAATAGAGTTTTTTGCTCTCATCGTCGCCAGCGGCGTCGTTGTAAGCTTTCTGATTCAGGATCGTATCCAACGCAACGGCAGTTTTACCGGTTTGGCGGTCACCAATGATCAGCTCGCGCTGGCCACGGCCGATCGGGATCATAGCGTCAACAGATTTCAGGCCCGTCGCCATTGGCTCGTGAACCGATTTACGCGGGATGATGCCAGGCGCTTTCTGGTCAGCAACAGCGCGTTTCTTTGTTTTGACAGCGCCTTTGCCATCAATTGGGTTCCCAAGGCCGTCAACAACGCGACCAAGCAGTTCGTCACCAATCGGAACGTCCACAATCGATTTTGTGCGTTTAACGACATCGCCTTCTTTGATGTCACTGTCTGAGCCAAAGATCACGACCCCTACGTTGTCTGCTTCCAAGTTCAGGGCCATGCCCCGAATTCCGCCCGGGAACTCGACCATCTCACCGGCTTGAACATTGTCCAACCCGTAGACCCGCGCAATACCATCGCCAACAGAGAGCACGCGGCCCACTTCTGCGACTTCAGCGTCTTGCCCGAAGTTTTTGATCTGCTCCTTGAGGATCGCAGAGATTTCGGCTGCTTGGATACCCATTATCCGACCTCTTTCATTGAATTCTGGAGGGTGTTTAGCTTGGCCCGAATCGACGTATCGATCATTTTCGAGCCCACCTTAACAATAAGGCCACCGATGAGACTTTCATCGACGGCCACGTTAATTTTGACATCTTTTCCGATTGACGCTTTCAGCGTTTTGGCAAGTTTGTCCGATTGCGTTTTGGTCAGCGCTTTTGCTGCCGTCACGTCTGCTGTCACCTCACCTTTTTCATCAGCAATTTGCTGACGCAGTTCGGCGGCCAGATAAGGCAGCACAAACAGGCGGCGTTTGCTTGCCATAAGACCTAGCGAATTAGACACCATTGGCGATAGTTTCATTTTTTTGGCAAGCGCACTTAGGGCCCCCGCCTGATCTTCGCGAGAATAAACTGGCGAAGAAATCAATGCAGCAAAATCGCTGCTTTCGGCAATCGCGGCCTCAAGCGTATCAAGGTCGCCTTCAAGCGCTTTAAGGCTTTTGCCTTCTTTGGCCAATTCAAAAATGGCCGTGGCATAGCGCTTAGCAATGCCTGATGAGATCGAAGCTGGTTCTGACACGTCCACCCTTCCGATGTCACGAGCCCCGACTTACATCTTCTCAGGATGCATGGCAGGGCGGCTTATAAGCGCAAACGAATGTAAGCGCCAAATTCGGCAGGGGTGTAGCAGACGCATTCTCACCTATCAACTGCCTTTGATGTTATTCCGTTCATTCTCTAGGCCTGTAAAACAAGGGTTTAGGCCGGGTGCGACGGAATGCGTCACGAAAAACATCGAAAAAAATTAAAGAATCCCTGTCTCTAGGCGATTCCTATTGACTAGATTGGTTTCACTTCGGGTTTCGTTAAACCATCAAGAACATTTAACGGACGACGGATCGCTTCCGGCAATCCGGGCTTCGTTGGGGCGAAAACCTGCTTCGTCGCCTCTACAATCAATACCCCGCCTGCAAGGTACGACGATATTTTTCGCCCCCCTTTCTCCCAGATTTGTCCGGTGCGCAGCCAGAAGCGTCGATCGCTCGGTGGGGCGAATAATGCAGCGACGTGGCGTTCCGGAACAAAGTTGTGACGGCGTAACTGGTTTTCCAGTTGGATCAAACTGAAAGGGCGCCCGTATCCAAAAGGTGTTTTGTCGCGACGGGCCCACAACCCAGCACGGTTTGGTACAACAAACAGTGCTCGACCACCGGGTCCGAGTACGCGCCAGCATTCCTCGAGCAATGCGGTTGGGTGTTCACTGGTTTCCAAACCGTGCATCAAAACAAGCTTATCAACCGAGCCCGTCTGCAACGGCCAAATCGTTTCCTCGCAAAGCAAGGCGACATTCCGTTCCCCCGTAGGCCAATGCATCACACCTTGCGGGCCGGGCATAAGCGCCATAACGCGCCGTGCATCCTTTAAATACGGCCGCAACAAAGGTGCTGCGAACCCGAAACCGACAACGGTTTGCCCCTTCGCTTCTGGCCAGAGTTTGAAAATCTGATCACGCACTGCTTTTTGCGCAGTGCGTCCCAGCATACTGCGGTAATAAAAGTTCCTCAAATCTAACACGTCGAGGTGCATAAAATTTCACCGTGTATAGTGGTGTCAGGACAGACCATACTCAATGAGACTGAAAATGCCACGATTACGTTGTTTAGCGTTAAACCGGGGATTCAACTATTTTTTGGGAAACAAGCGACAGGTTGTTCGCCGGCATTTCTACCTGCTCTACGCGACCAAGCCCCGAATCCTTCATTTGCCGCCACATCCAGGCGACATCTTTATATCCAATTTCCGGGTCCTGAGCGGTAAGGTTTGAATCAAACCGCGCATCGCCTTCACTGCGATACTGTTCATGTTCTTTGAATGGGCCATAAATAAAGACACGCCCATCATTCCCCAACGAATCGGACATTCCTTTGAGAACTGCCACTGCGTCCTTTTCCGAGATCAGGTGGAACAGGTTGACGACATAAATCAGTTTCAAATCTGTTAGGTGATCGTCCCATTTCCCTGCGGCGTTCAGTTGAAGCGCTGGTAAGAGATTGTCCAACCTAACCGTTTTGCGCCAAGCTTCGATGCTACGCAGCCGGTCAAGGGCAATATCGCTGGGTTGCCAATTCACCCTCGGGAACCGTTTAGCCAGAGTTGCAACATGTTGCCCCGTCCCGCTTGCAATCTCCAGTGCCGTCCCCTGCGCTGGAACATGGTTCGCGAGCTGCTTAATAATCGGACCAAGATTGCGCTCTGCAGAAGGGGAAAACAGCTGACCATCCTCATTATGTTCTTTTAAGAAAGGGGCATCAGGCATGATCAGAGGTGTTTTTGTCATATCATCACTATATTTTTGCTGTGTTTTTATTGCCACTCAATATTGCGCTCGCCAGTTCTTTGGGCAAGACTTTGGGGACTCAAAAGAAAGGTCTCCTCCTCGTGCCCCTCGAAATCATCACCGTTCCCTGCCTGTCCGACAACTATGCTTTCCTTATGCATAGTCCGGAGCATAACCAGACCGCTTTGGTTGATGCGCCAGAAGCAGCCCCAATCATAGAAGAACTTGAGCGACGCGGCTGGTCGCTCGACATGATCCTTCTCACACATCACCATTATGACCATATCGACGGTGTCGCTGCGCTTAAGGAGCGTTACGCACCGGTCATCGTAGGTGCTGCGGCTGATAAGCATCGGTTACCCGCACTTGATACCGCTGTGTCAGATGGAGCGGAATTCACGTTTGCAGGCCAAAATGTACGTGTTTTAGACGTTTCGGGCCATACGGTTGGTCATATCGCGTATTTTATCCCCTCTGCCAATGCCGTCTTTACTGCAGACAGCCTTATGGCGCTTGGATGCGGAAGACTGTTTGAAGGCTCAGCCGCGCAAATGTGGAACAGCCTTTCAAAGCTTGCGGCATTGCCTGATGATACAATCGTGTATTCCGGGCATGAGTACACTCAAGCGAACGCCAGATTTGCGCTGACCATTGAACCGGATAATGAGGCACTTATATCAAGAGCGCAGTCAATTGCCGCAGCCAGGGCCTCGGGCCGCGCAACGGTCCCTTCAACCCTGACAGAAGAAAAGGCGACCAATCCGTTTCTCAGGGCGCATTTGCCATCAATGAAATTAGCGCTTTCAATGACGGATTTCGATGATGTCTCTGTCTTTGCTGAAATTCGCCGTCGAAAGGACAATTTTTGAGGTTTTAAAAAAAGAACAGTGTCAAGCCACATTAATTTCGCCCAATGACATGAAATGTGACATGATTTGATAAAAAAGACCTTGAAGCTCGCGGGAACACAACCGAACTTTAAGAGTAACAGGCCACGGTCAAGGTGGGCTTCCCATCCGGACCAAATGAAAGGAGCACCACGTCGTGCCTTCATTTTCAAATACGCTCGAGCAGGCAATCCATTCTGCGTTAGCCTTAGCGAACGCACGTCAACATGAACTTGCCACCCTGGAACATTTGCTTTTGGCGCTGATTGATGAGCCTGACGCAGCGAAGGTCATGTTGGCCTGCAGTGTTGATCTGTCAGAACTGCGCCAGACTCTAAGCGAATTCATAGACGATGACCTGAACACGCTCGTCACTGATGTTGAGGGGTCTGAAGCTGTGCCAACCGCAGCTTTCCAGCGCGTCATCCAACGCGCGGCCATCCACGTTCAGTCTTCGGGGCGTTCTGAAGTAACGGGTGCAAACGTACTTGTGGCTATTTTCGCGGAGCGCGAGAGCAATGCGGCTTACTTCCTGCAAGAACAGGAAATGACACGTTACGATGCGGTGAACTATATCGCGCATGGAGTCGCCAAAGACCCTGGCTTTGGCGAAGCCCGACCAGTTACCGGCTCCTCCGATTTTGAGGAAGCGACGCAGGTTGCTGAAGAAGAGGGTAAAGAATCTGCCCTTGCAAAATATTGCGTCGATCTGAACGCGAAATCACGCAAGGGCGATGTTGACCCGTTGATTGGCCGCGAACACGAGGTAGAGCGCTGCATTCAGGTGCTATGCCGCCGCCGCAAGAATAACCCGCTTTTGGTAGGCGATCCCGGTGTCGGGAAGACTGCTATTGCAGAAGGTTTGGCACGCAAAATCGTACAGGGTGAAACACCTGAAATCCTTTCTCAGGCGACGATTTATTCGCTTGATATGGGCGCGCTTTTGGCGGGCACACGTTACCGCGGGGATTTTGAAGAGCGGCTGAAAGCTGTGATGTCTGAACTCGAAGAGCACCCAGATGCGGTTTTGTTCATTGATGAAATACATACTGTAATCGGGGCCGGTGCCACGTCTGGTGGTGCCATGGACGCCAGCAACCTGCTGAAACCCGCGCTTCAAGGTGGCAAGTTGCGCTGTATGGGTTCTACCACTTATAAAGAATTCCGTCAGCATTTTGAAAAAGACCGCGCACTTTCGCGCAGGTTTCAGAAAATTGACGTGAACGAACCTTCCATAGAAGACACTGTAAAAATCTTGCGCGGACTCAAGCCATATTTTGAGGACCACCACGATATCCGCTACACGGCTGATGCAATCAGGACCGCAGTGGATTTGTCAGCACGCTACATTACGGACCGTAAGCTGCCAGATAAAGCCATCGATGTGATCGACGAAGCAGGTGCTGCGCAACATCTTCTAACGGAATCCAAACGCCGCAAAACGATTGGCACCAAGGAAATTGAGGCTGTGGTTGCAAAAATTGCCCGCATCCCACCGAAAAGTGTCTCCAAAGACGACGCAGAAGTTCTGCGCGATCTTGAGAAATCTCTGAAACGGGTGGTCTTTGGTCAGGATAGTGCAATCGACGCGCTGTCTTCGGCTATCAAACTGGCCCGTGCCGGTCTGCGTGAACCAGAGAAACCCATTGGCAACTATCTATTTACCGGTCCTACGGGTGTCGGCAAGACTGAGGTCGCCAAGCAGCTCGCTGATACCCTGGGTGTCGAGCTTTTGCGCTTTGACATGTCCGAGTACATGGAAAAACACGCGGTATCACGGCTAATCGGCGCACCTCCGGGTTATGTCGGGTTTGATCAAGGTGGTATGCTGACAGATGGCGTCGATCAGCACCCACACTGTGTACTGCTGCTTGACGAAATGGAAAAAGCGCACCCGGATGTTTACAATATTCTGTTGCAGGTCATGGATCACGGCAAACTGACCGACCACAATGGCAGAACGGTTGATTTCCGTAATGTGATTTTGATCATGACATCAAACGCTGGTGCAGCCGAACAAGCCAAAGAGGCTATCGGATTTGGTCGTGATCGGCGCGAAGGCGAAGATACCGCAGCGATCGAGCGGACATTCACACCAGAATTCCGAAATCGTCTGGATGCGGTGGTCAGCTTTGCGCCGCTCAGCAAAGAAGTGATCCTGCAAGTGGTCGAGAAATTCGTGCTTCAGCTTGAAGCGCAGTTGATGGACCGCAATGTTACGATAGAGCTTAGCCGCTCTGCCGCGGAATGGCTGGCCGACAAAGGGTATGACACAAAAATGGGTGCGCGCCCACTTGGCCGTGTCATTCAGGAACACATCAAGAAACCTCTGGCCGAGGAACTGCTGTTTGGTAAACTGGCGAAAGGTGGCGTGGTCAAAGTTGGCACCAAAGGGGGCGAGCTTAAAATCACAATGTTAGCACCAGAAAAACGACAACTTTCAGGAAAAACACCGCCGCTGTTAACTGCCGACTGATCACATAGGTCAAATGTTCAAGAAAGATCTCCCGCTGCGTTCAACGTTGCGGGAGATTTTGTTTGCAACCAAACCGCCGCATTCCCTATTTCTCTGTAAACTTAAGCTCAATACGACGGTTCTGCGCACGGGCCTCGCGCGTTGGTTCTGGATTGATTGGGTGGAACTGCCCGAAACCCGCAGCGGCTAGCCGATCTGGCTGTATTCCAAGTTCTTCAATCATATATCGAACCACCGACAACGCCCGACCTTGACTAAGCTCCCAATTATCCTGGTACTTCCCGGTGCTGATCAATGGAACATCGTCCGTATGACCATCTACACGAATGACCCAGTCAAGTTGGGGTGGAATGTCATCGACAACTTCTTGCAATATCCGGGCGACTTTCGCGATTTCACCGCGACCTTCTTCTGATAGATCAACTGCGCCGGGCGCAAACAGAACTTCGGAAGAGAAAACAAACCTGTCACCCTCAATCCTGACACCTTCTTGTTCGCCCAAAACATCACGTAACTGGCCAAAAAACTCTGACCTGTAGCGCTCCAAGTCCAGCGCCCGTTCTTCCAGACGCTTGCGTTCCGCTTCTTCCAGTTCACGTCTTCGGCGTTCTTCAGCTGCAACTTGCGCGAGGGCCGTGTTCAACTGTGATCCAAGCGCTTCAATCTGAACATTTGCAGCTACATCTTTTGCCGCGGCTTCGTCTAGAATAGCTTGCAAAGACCCAAGCTGTGAGCGCAATGCTGCAACCTGTTCACTGAGCAATGCCATACGGCGCTGGCTTTCAGCTGACTGTGCTTCCTGTTTTTCCAACTCGCGGTTTGCTGTTTGCAAAAGAAGGGCGTGTTCTTCAGCGCTGGTCAGCGCTTCTGCTTCTCTTTCTTCTGCTGCCAGTTTCGCCGCAAGTGCCTCGGCCAGAACGGCATCACGCTCATCAGCACTTGCAAAGGCGCGTTCGGCGGCTTGTTCAGCAGCCATTTGGGCGGCAAGCGCTGCTACAAGCTGCGCCTCAATCTCCTCTTTGGTTGCAGCAACGTCACCCAGTGCTGCGACCTCTGCGATCATCGCTTCTAGCGCTTGTTCAGCTACAGCCAGGTTTTCTTCTGTATTGTTTTTCGCAAGCAGGGCTGCAGCCAATTGCGTTTGAAAAGCGTCTCGCGCCTCGGTCGCTTCCTGTCCTGTCGTCAAGGCCGCAGCGAGCCTTACGCTCAAATCTTCACGCGCGGCTTGGGCGGCCGCAAGAAGGGTCAGCGTATCTTCCGCCTTTTTACGTTGCTCTTCCAAAGCAAGCGTCATTGCCGTCAACTCGCTATCTGCGTTTTGCAGTCTTTCGCGTAGCGCTTCTGCTGCTGCGGCTTCAGTCAGGCGCAAACGCTCTGCGTCGCTAAGCTCCGATTGCGCAGTTTCAAGTTGTGCCTGCAGGTCTGTATTTTTCTGACCAGCCTCAGCATTTCGCTGGCGCATATCGGCAATCAGCGCATCCAGAGCCTCGCGCCGGGCGGCTGCTAAGCGGGCCGTTTCAACCTGCACATCTATTTCATCACGTGCCCGCGCCAGTGCCAGTTGCAGCGCTTCCTGATCGCTAATCAGTTCTGCACGCGCGGCTTCCAGTTCTTCAACGGCGACAGAAAGTACATCACCCCGCTCTAGTGCATTGTCGCGTTCTGCCAGCAAGGTTGCGACCTGTGCTTCAAAGCTGGTGATGCGCGCACGTTCTGCTGTAAGCTCTTCGGTTTGAAATGCAGTCTGCGACTGCAATTTCGCGATAAGTGCTGCCTGAACTTCGGCTGTGTTTTGCGCACCTTCCAGCGAAGCCCCTAAACGCGTCACTTCAGACTGAAGTTCACGTGCGCGGTTTTGTTCGAGCCCCAGCGCATCAGCCAGACTCATTATCTGTTCTGTCAGTTGATCAAGTTCCGACTCTTGCCCGGTGATCGTTTCACGCAGCACAAACTGGACGACCATGAAAATGGTCAAAACAAACATAAGCACCAACAGCAGCGCAGTCATCGCGTCAACAAAGCCCGGCCAGATAGAGGCCTGCAACCTGTTTCCTGTTCGACGACTTAGCGCCATGACTTATCCTTGTTCCTGTTCTGTCGATAACTCTCGGATTGTTCGGTTTAGTTGTGCCAGTTCCCCGCGCAGCTCAGCAGTTGATTCCTGCCTGCCCGCAGAAATCTCTTCCAGGATACGCAACAGTTGCACATCAATAGACCGTAGACGCATGCGGCTTTCAGCATCAACATGGGCACCGCCACCTTCTTCCAATGAAGCTTCTATTGTATTGATGAGCCTGGCTTGCCCTTCAGCAACCTGTCCAAGCGCTTGTATCACAGTTTCTGTGCCGGATTGCCCTTTTCCAGCTGTTTCGGCCATCTTCTCAACCGATTTGACCAGTTTTCCAAGTTGTTCATCCAGAGAGGTGCGGCTCGCATCGGACTGGCCGAACATCTCTTGCATGGCCTCCATCTGTCTGGACATTTCGTCGAGCACCACAGCGACCTGCCCGTGTTCACCGCTACCTTCGGTTTCACCCGTGGAAAAGCCGACCCGTGTGATTGTCGAAAGCCATTCTTCCAGTTCGCGGTAAAAACGGTTTTGCCCGTGGCCTGCAAACAATTCCAGCAGCCCGACAACCAGGGATCCTGCCAGCCCCAACAAAGACGATGCAAAAGCAGTGCCCATGCCACCAAGCTGGGCCTCAAGGCCGCTCATAAGGCGGCCAAAAACTTCGATCCCGCCTTCACTATCTTGCGGGGCAAGGGATTTGATGGTTTCCACAAGTGCCGGAACAGTCGTTGCAAGGCCATAAAAGGTACCCAACAGACCAAGGAATATCAGAAGATTAACGATGTAGCGCGTGATGTCCCGGGCTTCGTCTATTCGGGTCGCTACTGAATCCAGAATCGAAGCGCTGGATGAAGAGCTGATTTGCACCCTTGTGCCACGCGAGCGTAACAGCCCCGCTAAAGACGCAAGCAACCGCGGCGCTTTGGTCATTTCATGGCCAAGTCTTTGTGCGGCAAAGCCTTCAATCCAGCCTACTGAAGATACAAGCTGAGCAACCTGCCAAAAACAGGCGAAAACCCCGATCACAAAAACAAACAGAATAAATCCATTCAGATACGGATTTGCTAAAAAGACTGGGGCGACCTTAGGAAAGGCCACATAGGCTCCAAGACCCACCAACCCTAAAACGATCAGCATCGTCATTATCTGACGCACTGGTTGTGTAAAGTACGGCTCGGCCTCGCGATCTGGGTGGCCCATCATTTGGACATGTCCTGACGCTGTTGTTGTTTCGGGCAGAATAGGGGGTCGCGCAGCATTCGCCAACCTTCAATCTTATTTGATTAACCGGACAATGCCCGGACATGACCAGACAACCATGAAAGGTCTGGATCACGGATGCCCAGTTCTTCCAGATGTGCTGCGGTGTTAAACAGGTACTCGTTATTTGGCCCCCTACCCCCGACAGCTTTGGCAATAATCCCGGCCTGTTCTTCCAGCGGCAACCCACCGCAGTATTGAACGTGGTCCGGATCAACAATGTAAGTGATCGAAGTCACCAATCGACCATCTCGGAGTTTGATTTCAAGTTCTGCCTCAAGATATGCAGAAGAAATCAATTCCCGCTCTCGCAACCCAGCCAAGGTTTCGTCTGCATGTTCGGGTGCGACGCAAAAGGCCAGCCCATCGCAGCTTGCCCCTACAGCCCGATCAAGTGCGAGCACCAAACCCGGCTCTTGTTCTGTTCCTCGATGGTGGATGGACCGCATACAAAAACACCTGTGAAAATCCGACAAAGTCGCAATCTGGCGCTCCGCAAACGGAAAACCCGGGTTCCACATCAGTGAACCATATCCAAAGACCCAAAGGGACGCATCTGCCATTGGTCTGGCCCTTTCCTTTTTACGCCTATAAACACCAAGGCGCAGGATCATGGAAGGGGTGATAATGCGACTGCTAAGTATCATTGTCGTGACCGCTGCATCGCTTTGGGGTGGTTATTGGTTTGTCGGATCGACTGCTGTCGAAAAAGGTCTTGTCACGTGGTTGGCAGAGGCACCTAAGAACGGCCTTGCTGCTGAGTACAGCGCCTTGGAAACGCGCGGTTTCCCAAACCGGTTTGATACCACAATTGAGAACGTTTCTTTTTCGCACGCAGCAAGCGGCATCACATGGCAGGCACCGTTCTTTCACCTTTTTGCGCTAAGCTACAAACCAAACCACATCATCGCTTCCTGGCCCAATGAACAACGTTTAATTTTGCCCGGCATTGCACTTGATATCACCTCCGAAGATATGCGCGGCAGCGTTGTTTTCGAACCCAATACCAGCCTAGCGATAGATCGAGTTAGATATTCAATCGATAAGCTGACCATTGTCCCGGAAGGCACCGACCAATTTGAGGCGGAGCGCGTTTTTTTTGCATCCCGCCAGACAACTGCCCGTCCCTTCGCGCATGATGTGTCGCTGCGGCTTTCAATGCTGAAACTACCAGAGACCTTGAGCAATATCCTTGACCCAACGAGTAAGTATCCAAATCTAGTCGATGGGCTAACCGCCGATGCAACGTTTGGCTTAACAGCCGCTATTGGCCGTATATCGGACGGTAGCCAGCCACCTGAGGTGACTGATGTTGCGATTAAAACCATTCGATTTGATTGGGGTGACATGGAGCTTAGCCTGAGCGGAACGCTCAAAGCCGACGATCTGGGATATGCGGAAGGAACGCTTGATCTTCATGCAGCAAACTGGCGTGAGGTTTTTCAGCTTCTTGTAAAGCTTGGGCTGGTCGAACCCGCATGGGAAGGCGCACTGGCACCGCTCTCAAAAGATGTTGCCGGGGTGGCAACGCTTGATATTCCGCTCACCTTCGAAAACCAGGTTTTCTATTTTGGGCCGCTTTCTTTTGGGACAGCCCCACGTCTGCGCTAGCGGCAGTAAGACCCGCCCCTGTGTCTTGCCGTGTCGAGATGAAAATGATCCCGGTGATGGCGATCTGCATCAGGACCAAGCACTGTTCCAAACGGACCACACGCGGAACTGTGTATTCTGCGCAGCACACGTCTTTGGGTGCGATCCCGCCAACCTGTTAAAACCGTCAGCGAGCTGCCATTGTTAAGGTTAATAGCAGCGATATCAACGGCCTTACCCCTGCCATGTTCAGATACTCGCGCACCGGGTTGGTTGTTTCGCGTGCGACACGAATAATGCGCAATTACCCGCAAACTGGAAACGCCTCCTCCAAGCCTGCCGACCGCAGGACGCACACCATTGTTAATCCAGGTTTTCAATGCGCGTGCCGTTTCGCAATTGATTGTTGCTGGCTGAGTGAGGCTGACACCATCAATTTCAGTAATCCGGACTGGGCTCGAAACCCCGCATCCACGCAGTCGACCACGAATAGACGAGATTTCCTGCCCCCGTATGCTGCGGTCTCCGCAAACTGATCCCTGACGTGTCTGACGCGTGCGTTGACGCCGGTCGCGTCGTGTTTCACGCCGGGGCGCTGTTTCTGCTGGTTCAGAGGACGCAACCCGAACAGGGCTTTGCGACTGGTTTCGTGCAAGAACTGCAATGTCCCTAGGTCGTGCAACAGGCCGGAGCGAGCGTGCAACACCCGGAACAGAGCTTGCGATACGCACGGCAATCATGGGCAGACTGGCAGCGCGGACAATATACTGTGCTGATTCACTCGAACCAGTCAAACCTGCTGAAGGGCGCGGTATTGGACGGATAGATGCGTTGTAATAGACCGGAACGGTTGTTTCTCGTGGCAAGATTAATTGGCTGGTAACAGCACGTGCTGAAGGGCGTAAAGAACGTTCCGGTGCGTTCGCTAATGCTGCAGATGTGGTCCAAAGACCAGCCAATACAAGCACTAAAGCGGTTGCGCCTTTTCTCATTCCTTCGCTGCTCCTCGCCCAAAATCGGGGGCGTCCGTGTCTTGCCCTGCCTCAATAATACCACGCCGGATCGCCCGTGTGTGGGTAAAATAGTCAAACAGATGATCGCCATCCCCCGTTCGGATGGCACGCTGCAGCGCAAAGAGTTCTTCTGTGAAGCGCCCCAGAATTTCCAATGTTGCATCTTTATTTGTCAGAAATACGTCACGCCACATTGTCGGGTCACTTGCCGCAATGCGGGTAAAATCGCGAAAACCGGCTGCGGAGTATTTAATGATTTCGCTGTCTGTGACGCGGCGCAGATCATCCGCAACACCCACCATCGTGTATGCAATCAGGTGCGGTGCGTGGCTCGTAACAGCAAGCACTAAATCATGATGATCGGCCTCCATTTCATCAACATTGGCCCCCATCGCTTCCCAAAGCTTTCTTAACCGCACAACAGCTTTGGTATCTGCGCCTTCTGGTACCAACAAACACCAGCGGTTTTCGAAAAGCTCTGCAAAACCGGACTTCGGCCCGGAATGCTCCGTTCCGGCCAAGGGATGCGCCGGAACAAAATGAACATCTTTTGGTAAATGGGGTTTAACAGCTTCTATAACCGCACGTTTCACGGACCCGACATCGCTGACGGTTGCGCCTTTTGCCAAATGCGGTGCTATCTCGACAGTAACAGCTTCCATTGCACCGATAGGTACACAGAGCACGACAAGATCCGCACCCTCCACTGCCTCTGCTGCGCTTTCGCAGACGCGATCACACAATCCAATTTCACGCGCAGTCGCACGCGTCTCTTCAGAGCGCGCGTAGCCCGTAACCTCGCCGGCCAAGCCACCCCGCTTCATCGCCCAGAACATTGATGATGCTATAAGCCCGAGCCCTATCAGGGCAACCCGATCATAAATCTGGCTCATTTTTCCAACGCCTTGAAACCCGCCACCGCATGTGCAACCCGACGGCAGGATGCCTCGTCTCCTACGGTTATCCGCAGGCAATTTGGCAAATTGTACCCGGCAACACGCCGTACGAGAAGCCCCTGTGATTGCAGGTAATCATCACATGCTTCTGCTTCGGCCTGATCCGCAAACCGGGCAAGAATGAAGTTCGCGCAAGACGTGTCTGACGGCACGCCCAGCTCAGCCAGCGCTTCTGCCAACCACGCCCGCATACGGGTGTTTTCTGTGCGACACTTTTCAACATACGCCCGATCTTTCAATGCCGCTTCTGCGGCATCCAGTTGCGGTTGTGAAAGGTTAAAGGGGCCTCGAATACGGTTGAGAACGTCAATGATTTCCTTTGGGCCATATCCCCAGCCGATCCGTAATCCGCCAAGACCGTAAAGTTTTGAAAAGGTCCGCGTCATAAAGACATTTTCGCGCGCTTCAACCAACGCAGCCCCGCCGTCGAAACCTTCGACGTATTCTGCATAGGCTCCGTCCAGCACCAGCAAAGCCTGAGGCGGAAGCCCGGCTGCAAGGCGTGCAACATCATTCCCACCAATCATTGTACCAGTCGGATTGTTGGGGTTGGCAATAAAGACAAGCCTTGTCTTCTCGTTGCACGCAGCAAGGATTGATTCAACGTCCGCGACGCGCTCGCGCTCAGGTACTTCGATAGGTGTTGCACCGGCGGCAAGTGCGGAGATACGATACATTGAAAAGCCATGTTCCGTGAAGATTACCTCATCCCCTTGTCCGGCATATGCCTGACAGAGGAATGTGATAATTTCGTCGGAACCGACGCCACAAATTATCTTATCAGGATCCAGCCCGTGAACGGCGCCGATTGCTTCACGCAATGATCGATGATCCGTTGGGGGATAGCGGTGCAATTCATGTGCGGCACGGCGGTAAGCTTCTATCGCTTTCTCAGACGGGCCAAACGGATTTTCGTTAGATGAAAGCTTAATGACTCTGCTTGCACCTTCGATGTTGGCCTTGCCTCCCTGGTAGAGCGAAATCTCCATAATCCCGGGTTGTGGCTGAATCTCTGTCGTCATCTGAAATCTCCTGCTCGGGCTTTTCTATTCGGTGGCGACTGCCTTTACTACACAAAATGACAAACTTCTGTGCGGGCGCCAAACGACTGTGGTAATTCTTCTTTTCGGCCACCGTGCCTAAAAAATCTTCTGCTCATCTCGTGAACCCATAGACTTGCCCGAACACATTGAACGAAAAAAGCCGCGTCGGTTTCCCGGCGCGGCTTTCTGAATTCGGTGTGGCGAAGATTAGTTCTTCGCGTAAAATTCCACGACGAGATTTGGTTCCATCATTACTGGATATGGCACATCGCCAAGGCCTGGTGTCCGCACGAATGTTGCGATCATTTTGGAATGGTCTGCATCGAGGTAATCAGGCACGTCGCGCTCAGCCAGTTGAGTGGCTTCCAGCAGAACCGCGAGTTGCTTAGAGCGGTCACGCACTTCGATAACGTCACCCTCTTTTACAAGGTATGAAGGGATGTTGACCTTTTGGCCATTCACACGGACATGCCCGTGGTTCACGAATTGACGTGCTGCGAAAATTGTGGCGACGAATTTAGCGCGGTACACAATCGCATCGAGACGGCGCTCCAGCAAACCGATCAGGTTTTCACCCGTGTCGCCTTTCAGGCGCTCGGCTTCAGAGTAGATGCGGCGGAATTGTTTTTCAGTCAGATCGCCATAGTAACCCTTCAGCTTTTGCTTTGCGCGCAGCTGAATGCCAAAGTCGGACAGTTTGCCTTTACGGCGCTGACCGTGCTGGCCGGGGCCATATTCACGACGGTTAACCGGAGATTTCGGACGACCCCAGATGTTTTCACCCATCCGGCGGTCGAGTTTATGCTTGGCAGCGGTGCGTTTCGTCACGGCTGATATCCTTCTAGTCGTATGAAGGGCGTTGTCCTTTGTCTCCCCCTTAACGGTTTGACCGACAGGCATCCCCTTACGGGGGCCACCAACACCAAATAAATGCCCCGGCCATCGCTGACCGGGAACGAAGCGGGGTTTAGGGGGCTGTCAGCTCAGAGTCAATGGCAAACACCATCTTTTCAGGCAACCTTATACCTTAAGATTGCCGCTTCTGAATCAGATAAGTTACGGCGCGCAAAACCACCATAGTTGTTTGGGTCATCCGCGATATCGGGGAACCTATGCAACATGCGCGCACGCTGCTCTTCTTCTACAGAACTCAATGAGGTGTTGGCCGGATGGAAGCTCTCGGTCTCAACACCATTTGCCCAGACGATTTCGTGCGAGTCCAATAAAAGGTGAATGTAGGTAATTTCCCGGGCGTTATGATCAATCAATATCGTGCGGTCATTCAATAGATCTTTAGCAGCTACCAATACTTCGGGCGTGTTGAACAGGATTTGCGCTTCGTTTCCCTTGATCAGAATGCGATGATCGGGCGAAACGATCAGGTCCTGATCAGGCTCACCGCCCAAAAGAGCACCGGCACGTATACGAATGGGCCGCAGATGTGGAAGTGCGTGCAGGCGCGCGCCAGACATCCGGCGCTGTCCTATCCAGCAAATCTCCTGATCACCGCTGTCTTTTGTGCAAACCCTATCGCCTTCGGCCAGGTCTTCGATCAGCCTGGGGCCATCAGGGGTGCGAAGCCAGGTTCCGGGTGTGAAGCAAATCACCCCGTCTTTCGAACGTTCGTCTAAATTCACCGTGTGATCGCTCATGATGCGATGAACAATCCAAAGGTCAGTGTCTGTTGGTGGCAACTCATCCAGCATCATCAACAATGGTGGTGTATCTTTCGTAACATCAATGATCGTAACTGTAAAAACGCGTCTGCCATCAGTGACGACAAAGCTGCTTTCAAAAAGCGGGTCGTCTATATCAATAGAATTGATGTTTTGGGTAGGTTCCAGCGCGACGCCTACCAACCTGCGGACAACACGTGCTGCCCGTTTCCTTAAGTCTGCCTCTCCATTGGCCATACCCAGACATAAAACGTCGCTCGAGCCATCCACTCGAACTGGTCGTCCACTCCAGCGCCACGTCGCGCCGATGGTTAACTCGTCTGTCGTTGTGGCCTTTTGACCATCAACTTCTGTCTGCTGCCAGGAGATTACAAACGTGCCCTGAAAGCCCGTCATCATGCCTGAATGCCTGCTCTTTTATTTTTTTATTACCAAGAAGGTAACAGGAACGAATCAGTCTGGAAAGGGGGACGATCGCCCGCTCGTCTCTACCGGATCATCCTGTGTCCAATTGGACTCAAAAATTTAATCTCAGATTGATCGAGCCAACGATCTGACTGTCATTCTGCGCCTCAAATTCGCGGCCAAGCCACGTCAGACCGTAGAAAACGCCTGTACGCTCTCCTTGCCAGTGAACGCCGGCACGAAGCCGGTCGCGGGAGTCTGTGAGAACGTAACCATTGGCATCCGGCAAGTAGATCGAGCTATCCACTTTTGCGATGTCCCCGCCCACGACAAAACTCGTACCTTGGTCTCCCTGCCGGACAGCACTATAAAGCTGACCTGATGAGACATCGCGCACGAAAAGGTCACGCTGACCAAAACGCCCGATAATCATATCTGCGCCGATGCGAACCAGATCTTCGGCGCCAACCTGCATCTCAACAAACGGACGAACCATGGCCGTTTCAGAAAGACGAAACGGCCGCCCTGCCTCATAGGTTACCCCCGGGTGAAAGCCATCGGCGATCTGGTTCCCCAAGACAGTTGGAACATCCACATCAAGCAGTTTGTGCGCTTCGCGTTGAAACGCGCCCAAACCTGTCTGTGGACCTGTCACAACCAAATCAGCACCAAGGCTCATTTCGGTTTGGCCGCGTTGAAAATGCGTGTGCATCCCCAATGACAATGCGCCCGCATATCTGCGGTCACCGGCTGCAGGTGTTACCAGATTGTCAGGAGCCAGAATCTCGGCCCTAAGTCGAAACTCCAGTAGGTCACTAAATGCTTCGGGTCTTTCGCCATCCCATTGATAGCCCCGGATTCGGCTCATTGCATAAGAGCCGGTACGCCAACGGTCTTCACCGTCTCCAAGAAAATCGTTGGTGAAAAGACGCCCATATCCAAGCGTCTCGCGCTCAAGCGGAACGACAGTAGAATCCTGCGCATTCACAGGTAAAGCAGAAAGAAAAAACGCACAAAAAATTCCGGCGAGGGTCGTTCGCATCAATACTTCCAGTTCGAATTGCCCCCCCGGGCAGCATTCTTTTGAGTTGTGCACCGTCAACGAAACTTGCGCAAGCCCGCAACTTGCTCGCACGCAAAAAAACAATACGACGGGCTTACTTAAGAGATAAAACTGCCCGCGCCAGAACGTTATTCACCACCGTTCAGGTTTAGTGTTGGATCATCCAGCGTTAAGTCGAAGCGATCCGGAACAAGCCCTTGATGAAACCAGTTCACAAAACTGTAGATCGAATAAACAGGCAAACTCGTCAACTTGCGAATATCTGCTGCATAGGGCGTCATGTTGGTACACTCCAAAACGATTGCCCCAATGTCATCATGTTTTGTCATCAACTCCCGTGCAGCATCCAGCAAATCAAGGCGGCACTCCTCAAAATTAATACTGGGCTGATCGTCCAGAATTCCGTGCGTGAAGGCGCGTCCGTTGTCCGTTCCGACAATTGGGGTATCAAGCGGCGCGCCTGCTGCTTTGAGATGCGCCCCTGTGAGGTTTGCCTTTGAGATGGTTATTACGCCAACCCGTTTGGACTTTGGCAGCAATTGTTGAACAACGGGGATCTGCATCAAAGATGATGTCGCGACAGGCACCGGAACAGCCTCGGAAATCTTATCCTGGATCAGTGCAAGAAACCCGCAGTTCGTCGTCAACCCGTCACATCCGTGTGCTACAAGGTCTTTTGCCGCGGCAATAAATCCATCCACCAACAGGATTGGGTCCTTGCGAACCACGTTATCCGGCGTAGCGCCACGCACGATCCGGTACTGGACAGGGAACGGCCATGTAGCCGCATTGGCGATATCGCCAAAAATGCGTGGAAACTGGGTTTCCAGCATCAGGATTCCGATATTCGCGCCGTATATGGTTTTACCACCGTATTCGACAGACATTGGCTTTCTCCTAAACATGTTTCGCCTAATGCGAGGGAACGTAAAGTTGTGAATATGCGATGCGTACCGCTTCGGTCGTTTCTTCGCGGCGACGCTCAATGTGGCCACGCAATGCGTTCACGGCTGCTGTTTTGTTGCGCCGCGACACTGCCTCTATGATCGTCCGATGTGCAGACAGCTTTGCACCATCGGCAACCAGACTCTGGTTCCCTAATCTTAGCAATTGCAAATTGATCAGCCGCACATACCGAATGCGACTGTTCAGATTTTCAAGAAGCCTCAAAAGCTCTCCATTGTTGGAAAGTTCAGCCAGACGCATGTGAAAGGCCTCATCCATCTTCAAAAGCTCTGATAGATCTTCGCAAGTGTCATACGTGTCTTCCGTCTGATCAAGATAGTTGACCACCGCTTGAATTTCTTCATCAGTTGCCCGTTCAATCGCTCGGATCACCGCCTCCGTTTCAACAGCCGCGCGCGCTTCATAAAGCTCTTGTATGCGCGATGGGCTTAGCGCACGGCAAAAGAAGCCCCTGCCATTCTGGAAGGTTAACAAGCCTTCGGCGACAAGACGGTTCAACGCTTCGCGGAGAGGCGTGCGGCTTGCGGCCAACTCGACAGAAAGCGCGCTTTCGTTCAACCGTTCTTCAGGCTTGAACTCAAAATTGACCGCCATTTTACGCAGGCGTTCATAAACACGTTCGACGCTACTTTCCTGCTTTGCCATTTCAGACTCGCTCTCTCAAACCAGCAATTGGTTATTTCCTACGCATATCTGGCCTTGCAAGTTGTCGCAAGATTTTTGTCTTCACTTTTGCATTTATTGCTGTATACAATTTTAGGAACACGGTTTTCGACGGACGGATCCTTAACTTCCGCCTGTGGTGATCTTGAAGCTTTGGAACGGACAGGTGACCTTTGACGAACAAACCGAATGGCGCAGAAGCAATGGTACGCATGCTGGAGGCACATGGTGTTCAGCACATTTTCGGCCTCTGCGGTGATACAACACTGCCGTTTTATGATGCGATGCATCGGCTCGATCACAAGATCACCCATGTTCTGACGCGGGACGAACGCTGTGCAACCTATATGGCTGATGCCTATTCCCGTGTGACCGGGCGCGTTGGGGTTGCCGAGGGTCCGTCAGGTGGCGGCGCAACCTATATTTTGCCTGGGCTGATCGAAGCGAACGAAAGTTCTTATGCCGTTCTTGGAGTTACCACCGATATTTCAGTTGCCTCCTATGGGAAATACCCCCTGACAGAAGTCGACCAGGATGCGTTGATGAGACCGCTGACGAAGTGGAACACGGTCATCAAGCAATCTCAGCACATTCCCCGTATGGTGCGATCTGCATTCAGGGCAATGACGACTGGCCGTTCCGGCTCTGCCCATCTCGGCCTGCCGTATGACATTCAGTATGACGCCGTTGATCCGGGTGACATCTGGGCTGACCCAAAGCTCAGCACCTACCCGGCGTATCCGACGGGGCCGGAACCCGGTGCGACCGAGGCCGCAGCAGATGCGATATTGTCAGCCAAAAAACCACTCATCATATGCGGCGGTGGCGTTGTGATTGCTCGTGCGATGGAAGAACTTCATCGCCTTGCAACACGCCTCGACATTCCCGTTGCCACCTCTATTTCTGGCCAGGGCTCACTGGCGGAAACCAACCCTCAGTGCCTTGGCGTTGTCGGCTCGAACGGTGGGACGGATCAGACCTGGGAACTGATGGAAGCGGCTGATCTTGTCGTGTTCATGGGATGCCGGGCAGGCTCTACCACAACGTCCCGATGGGAGGCACCAGCCGCTGGCACCCGGATCGTCCATTTTGACAATGACCCGATGGTGATCGGTGCGAACTACCAGACCGAAGTCGGTGTGGTCGGCGACCTTAGGCTTTCTTTGGCCGAAGTTAACGCAGTGCTTGATACACGCGATCAGGGTACTGCAACTTTTGGTGGTACTGCTGCAATCGCAGACATAAAAAAACGTAAGTTTGAAATATTTGACCAGCTTGCCCAATCAAACGAAACACCCATGCGGCCCGAACGTGTTATTGATGCGATGATGAAAACCCTACCGGAAGACGCAACAGTGCTTTCGGACCCCGGCACAAGTTGCCCCTATTTCTCTGCCTACTATCAACTACCCAAAGCCGGCCGTCACTTTATAACCAACCGGGCACATGGCGCGCTTGGGTATTCTTTGTCCGCCGCTTTGGGCGCCTGGTTTGGACGCCCGACATCAAAGGTTGTCGCGATGATGGGGGACGGATCGTTCGGCTTTACATGTGGCGAGCTTGAAACCGTCTCGCGTTGCCGCGCCCCTATTACGTATATCGTATTCTCAAATTCCAACTTTGGTTGGATCAAGGCCAGCCAGTTCGCTGACAAAGACGCGCGTTACTACAACGTTGACTTCAACCGCACTGACCACGCTGCAATTGCTTCGGCGTATGGTGTAAAATCATGGCGCGTCGAAAACCCCGAAGACCTTGAGCGTGTGATGAAAGAGGCAATCAACCACGACGGCCCAACCTTGATAGATGTTATCTGTCAACCGCTTGAAGAATCGAACGCCCCCGTCCGTCGCTGGATGGGCTAAACGTAATTTATTTAGGGAGAAACCGCAGTCGTCTGATTTCAGAACGAAAGAAACAAATACCGTAAAGTCTTGACCGGTGGGTCTAAAAGGGGTCGACTGCGCGAGTATTTAAGCACAGCTAAATGTGCGAATCTGGACCTTGCTGCCTGTTTTACGGAAGGTCCGGACTAAGAAACCAAGTCCATGGGAGGATACATAATGACAAAAACTCTAACAAAAATGGCTGCAACACTGTCGGTCTCAGCGGGTGTTGCTTTGGTGGCGAGCGCTGTTGCTGCGGAAACCTGGGATATGCCTATGGCCTATTCCGCAACCAACTTTCACTCAGCGGTTGGTGCGGAATTTGCATCCTGTGTAACAAGTGGCACGGGTGGCAATCTTGAGGTTGTTGTGCACCCTGGTGGGTCGCTCTTTGCTGGTGCCGAAATCAAGCGCGCCGTACAAACAGGGCAAGCCCTGATCGGGGAGCGGCTGCTGTCTGGTCACCAGAATGAAAACGCGCTTTTTGGTTTTGATTCAATTCCATTCCTCGCGACATCCTTTGATGATTCAGCACGGCTCTGGGAAGCGGCCAAAGGCCCGTTGACAGATTTGCTGGCAGAGCAAAACCTTCATCTTCTGTATTCTGTTCCTTGGCCGCCGCAAGGATTGTATTTTGATCGCGAAATCAATTCGGTTGCTGAAATGGCAGGCATCAAGTTCCGTTCGTACAACAGCGCAACTGCACGGCTTGCAGAACTATCCGGCATGTTGCCCGTTCAAATCGAAGCAGCTGAGATCAGCCAGGCGTTCGCAACGGGTGTTGCTGAATCGATGATTTCTTCGGGCTCTACCGGATACGACCGCAAAGTCTGGGAAAGCCTGACGCATTTTTATGAAGTGGATGCCTGGCTGCCACGGAACTACGTCTTTGTGAATATGGAAGCGTGGAACGGTCTGGATGAAGGCACCCAGAACGTTATGCAAGGCTGTGCTTCGCTCGCGGAATACGCAGGCAACTGGCGTTCGGTTCAATACACCGATTTTACGCTGAAAGAACTTGCTGCAAATGGCATGACTGTTGGTCCTGCAAATGACTCGCTGAAAGACGAGCTTCGCGAATTTGGCGTCATCATGACCAATGAGTGGCTGGAAAATACGGGCGACGCAGGCAAGGCCATTGTCGATGCGTTTAACGCCTCTGCCAACTAAAAACATCTGATCCCAAAATACCCCCGGCGCCCGTCGCCGGGGTTTCAAACATAAAAGGGAGACAGAAAATGGTTGGATTTGGTAAATCGTTGCGTCGGTTTTTAGATGGTCTTTATCTTTCTGCTGGCATCCTATCAGCACTTTTTCTGATTTGTATCCTTGTTCTCATCGTCATTCAGATGATTGCCCGCTGGACCGGAGAAGTCTTTGCCGGGGCGCCTGACTATGCGGGTTATTGCATGGCAGCATCTTCGTTTCTTGCACTTGCTTACGCGCTGAACAGCGGCAACCATATTAGGGTGAGCCTGCTGTTAAACGCCCTAGGGCGGTTCAGGCGTTTTGGTGAAATTTGGTGCTTTGGGATCGCGACCTTCCTGTCACTGTTCTTCGCACGTTACGCGGTCAAGGCGACTTATGAATCTTACCGTTGGCACGACATCAGCCAGGGTCAGGACGCAACACCTATATGGATTCCGCAACTCGCGATGAGTGTTGGAGTTGTCATTTTGGCAATTGCGTTCGTTGACCACCTCATCCGACTGATCTTCGTTGGCAGCCACAACATCGAAGAAGAAGCGCTTGATGCGCATACGGAGTAAGGGCCATGGAAGAATTCTATCTCATTTCGATTTTCCTCTTTGCCCTGTTCTTCCTATTGGGGACAGGCGTTTGGGTTGGACTCGCGCTATTCGGTGTAGCCTATCTTGGGTTGGAAATGTTCACCTCACGCCCCGCAGGTGACGCAATGCTCACGCGAATCTGGACATCGAGTTCCAGCTGGACTCTTACCGCCCTGCCCTTGTTTATCTGGATGGGTGAGATCCTTTACCGAAGTCGATTATCCGAAGACATGTTCCGCGGCCTCGCGCCGTGGATGGCCCGCCTGCCCGGCGGATTGGTTCACATTAACATCGTGGGCTGTACGATCTTCGCCGCTGTCTCGGGTTCCTCTGCGGCGACGTTGACAACCGTTGGCAAGATGTCAATTCCTGAACTCCGAAAACGAAAATACCCCGAGTATATGATTATCGGCACGCTGACGGGCGCGGCAACGCTCGGCCTGATGATCCCACCGTCCCTCACGCTGATCGTCTACGGCGTTACGGTCGAGCAAAGTATTTCCAAGCTGTTCATGGCTGGCATTGTGCCGGGTATGTTCCTGGCTCTTTTGTTCATGTCTTATGTTGCCGGTTGGTCCATATTACGCCGCTCCGAAGTTCCCGTCATTGCCAGCAAGATGAGCTTTTCGGAAAAGGTTTCAGAATCCCGTTTTCTGATCCCGATCATCGCGCTAATTCTGATTGTGATCGGATCGATGTACGGCGGCTGGGCGACGGCCACTGAAGCCGCCGCTATAGGCGTTATCGGCTCTCTTATCCTGGCAGGAGCACAAGGTTCTTTATCCTGGCGCGCTTTTGTTGACAGCCTTTTGGGGGCCACACGAACCTCTGCGATGATCGCATTAATTCTTATGGGCGCAACCGCACTGACGCTTGCAATGGGCTTTACCGGCCTGCCCCGCGCTTTGGCTGAGTGGATCGATACTCTTGGATTATCTAGGTTTTCGCTGCTCGTAGTACTAATGCTATTTTACATAGTTCTAGGCATGTTCCTTGACGGAATATCATCGGTGGTTTTGACAATGGCAATCGTGCAGCCCATGGTCGAAAGCGCGGGAATTGACCTCATTTGGTTTGGAATTTTCATTGTGGTTGTCATTGAAATGGCGCAGATCACACCGCCGATTGGGTTCAACCTGTTTGTGATGCAGGGGATGACAAAGCATGAAATGGGGTACATCGCCAAAACCGCTTTGCCGCTATTTGCGATCATGGTCCTGATGGTCTTTATACTGATCGCCTTTCCGGAAATGGCGACTTACTTACCAGACAACATGCGTGACGCCGCGAGCAGGTAGCCGACTAAAGGACAGACAGGGACGATCATGGTACAGGCCATACATGCTGTCCTTGTCTGGACCGGCGAACGCGCGCGCTGGGTTTTGCTCGCAGGGTGTTTTCTGGCGTTTCTTTTGCCTTTTCTTTCAAGCGCAATGCGGCCATTCCTTCCAGCCCTCATCGCACTGGTTCTTGGGTTGTCGGTAGCGCGGCTTGATCTGGCGGCGTTCTGGCGGGGAATTTTTTCAGCGCGTCGCATCGGTTTATTGATTGGATTAACCTTATTGCTGATGCCCGTTACAGCCCTTTTGTTGTATTGGACTATACCGCTGCTCGGTCTGCCTGATGGATTCACAAAATCCGCCCTTCTGTTTGCCCTTGCTCCGCCTATCTCTTCTGCTGCAGGGCTTTGTTTTATTCTGGGGTATGACCCGCGCCGCGCACTTGAACTCACGCTTGTCGCGACGCTGCTCACACCCCTTATTGGCCCGGCCATGCTGGTCTTCTTGATGCCCGGAGTTCCGGGGCTCGAGGTATTTCCTTTGATGGCGAAACTAAGCCTGATGATTGCCTTGGGGCTTGCGATTGGGTTATCCATCCGAGCTGCCATTGGTGGTGACAGAATTGCAGGACTTAAGACGGAGTTTGATGGACTGTCTGCCATTGGAATGGTTCTATTTGTTATTCCCCTGTTCGAAGGTGTGGGCCCTGAAATTTTGGCCCGGCCTATGCTTGCCTTTGGTGTCGCTGTGTTTGTTCTCGTCCTGAATTTCGGAAGTAACTATTGCGTCAAGACGATTGCTCACATCACCTCGTCCCCTGAAGTTGCAGGGGCGCTTGGGTTGATGTGGGGAAACAGGACTGTTGCATTGTACTTGGCAGCATTGCCGTTTGACCCACTGTTCAGCCTGTTTGTGGCACTCTATCAGTTCCCAATGTATGCAACGCCGTTGGTCTTCAGGCGGATTTCATCGACGTAACGTCTCTGAAAGTCTGGTCTATCAAAAAAAATGGTTCCGAAAAAAATTGGGCGCACCGGATTCCCCAATGCGCCCATACTCGTACTAAAAACCAGCTTCGTAACTTACTACCTATGTGCCTTTTCGGGCATAACTAAATACAACCCCATAATATCGCCGCCACATGACAGTTCATTGACAAATATCAAAGTGAGAGAAATTTTTTTGGTGCGCCCTGACTTATGGCTAACAAGTACAAAACAAAGCCATTTCCAAATTTGAAGAGTACTTCGCTTGGGTAATATCACTTCGATCGCAGGAAAATCAGCCGAGCAATGTCAGCCAAACCCATGCAGATAGCACCGACCCGGCCGTTGCAAAAAGCACCGCCGATGCCGCAACCCTTTTCGCGCGACCATACATGTTTGCAAACACATAGGCGTTGATCCCGGGGGCCATAGCACTTGTCAAAACTGCGGACCGAAACGCACTCTGAGAGATTTCCAGTCCGCTGCCCATCGTCCAGACAATTGCCGGATGCACAAACAGCGATACGACACATATATAGGCGATGGTGCGCATGTCCCCTTCGGGACGGTATTGAACCAGCACTCCTCCCAGACCGAACAGCGCTGCGGGAAGCGCTGCACGCACCATCAGGCTTATCGCGTCCATGAATACGCCGGGCATCTGGATGTTGGATAGATTTACGACAAACCCCAGCGCAATTCCGATCACAAGTGCATTTCGAAACATTGCCCGGCTAACGGCTCGCAAGGTCTTCATTCCACCGCCACCGCGATTTCGCACAATCTCCATCACTGTAATTCCAAGCCCATAGCAAAACGGCGAATGGAGCGCGATTATCGCATAGTTCGCAGCAAGTGCATCCACACCATATGCGCGCTCGGTTATTGGCAGGCCCAACAGAACCGAGTTTGAAAACAGACAGCAAAACCCGATAGCAACCGCGTCTTCCCAGGGCCGATTGAAAATATACCTTGCCCCGAGCAAACCCAGTATGAACCCCGATGTCGCCCCAAGGTAAAAACTGAACAACAGCCGGGCGTCAAAACTTTGCGATAAATCCAGCGTCGATATCGCGTTGAACAGAAGGCAGGGAATAGCGAAATTCTGGGTGAATTTCATCAGGCCATCTACGCCTGCCGGGGAGAACAGGCCACGCCAGACCGCAAGGTAGCCAAAACCGATAACAAAGAAGACCGGCAGGATAACCTCGATCAGCGCCTGCATGTCAGTCTTCTAATACGATGGTCATACCATCATAGGCAGGTGTCACGTGGTCGGGTGTTTCGTCCTCAACCGTCGCATAATCCAGATCATTATGCATATTCGTCAGGATGGCACGTTGGGGCGTCATTTTTTCGATCCATTCCAGCGATTGCGCCAGATGGGTGTGCGTTGGGTGTGGCGCGCGCCGCAATGCGTCCAGCACCCAAACCTCAAGCCCCTCGAGGAAAGGCCAGGATTCCTCGTATATTTCGGCCACGTCTGGCAGATAAGCCAAACCGCCCATACGGAACCCAAGGGATTCAATTGCACCATGTCCGACCCTAAAGGGCTTCAGGATGATATCACCGCCTGCGCCGCTGATCACAATGTCACCGTCAATGGTATGAAGATCAAGAATTGGCGGATAGGAAGAGCCTTCGGGGCGTACAAACGCATAGTTAAACCGTGTCAAAAGCTGCTTTTGCGTTGGTTCATCAGCCCAAACAGGAATGCGGGCTTTCATATTGAAAACGATCTGGCGCAAGTCATCAAGTCCATGCACATGATCCGCATGTGAATGCGTGTATACCACCGCGTCCAACCGGCTGACGCCTGCATCTAAAAGCTGCGCACGCATATCAGGCGAGGTATCAATCAGAACCTGAGTTATACCTTCATCCGAAATCCGTTCGACCAACATGGAACAGCGCCTGCGGTTGTTTTTTGGGTTCATTGGATCACAGTCACCCCAGTTATTCCCGAGCCTTGGAACCCCGCCGGAAGATCCACTTCCCAGTATTGTAAAACGCAGCTTCGCCATTACGCAGCCACCTGTCTGAAACTCGCGACTTTGGTAAAAAGCCGGTCAAAGTTCTGTTGGGTCTGAACCGCGAAATCCGCGTAGTCCATTCCAAAAACGCCTGCACCGACACGGGCCGTGTGTACGGTATAACTCGGCTCGTTCTGCTTTCCTCGGTACGGTGGCGGCGCCAGATATGGCGCATCGGTTTCAACAAGAATGCGTTCGACAGGCGCATTTGCAAAGATATCTCGCAGGTCCTGTGATTTTGGGAAGGCCGCAATACCCGACATCGACAGGTAGAACCCTAAATCAAGGGCTGCTTTCGCCAATTCTGCGGAAGATGAAAAGCAATGCATAACGCAGGAAAAAGCACCTGCAGCGTGTTCCTCGGTCAAGATGCGCACCATATCGTCATCTGCGGCCCGGGCGTGAATGATCAAAGGCAAGCCGGTCTGGCGTGCGGCCTCAATATGGATGCGCAGGCTTTCTTGCTGCACTGCCTTTGACTCGGCCGTGTAGTGGTAGTCGAGCCCCGTTTCTCCGATCCCTACGAACTTCGGGTGTTTTGCAAGCGAAACGAGCTCTTCCACAGAAACAAGCGGTTCTGAGGCCACGCTCATCGGGTGCGTGCCAGCCGCATAAAAAATGGGCGCGAAACGCTCTGCAATGGCGCGCACCTGCGGTTCAAGCTTTAGCTTGGTGCAAATCGTAACCATTCGGGTCACACCAGCGGCTATTGCCCGATCAACAACTTCCGGCAGTTCCTCGGCAAACTCCGGGAAATCGAGATGGCAATGGCTATCAGTGATGTGTGGAATACTGGTCATTAAGTCGCCTTACCGGGCGTGTGTTTTCGCCGCCGTCTGATCTATCTTAAGAACCATATCAAGGATGAGCGCGGCGGGGTCAAGGTTGACCGCCTTTCCATGACGTGCGCGGGCACCAAGGTGTTGCTGAAGTTCTGCCCAAAGGCGCCCTGCATTCGGGCCTGATGCGAGGCGTGCCATCATTTCAGCTTCGCCAGGAGCAGCCTCTGTCAATGGCCGGCCCGAAACACCTGCGCGCGCCAGCCGGGCCAAAAACAGGTCCAGCAAGGCAAGCAGCAGACCAAAGCGTGGTTCGGCATTTTTACCCACAGCAGATTCGGCAAGTTTCAAGGCGCGCTGGCGATCAAGTTTCGGGGCAGTGGAAAACAGCGAAACGATTTCGTAATAGGTTTGAATACCACCAAGGTTGATAAGTCGAAGCGCCTCACCGACCGATCCGGCCGCAAGTGTTGCAAGGGCTACCGGGTCTGTTTCAACCGGAACCTCGGCAACTTCCAACGCCTTTGCCATATCCTCGGGTGACAACGGATGCAGCCTGAGCACGCGGCACCGGGACCGGATCGTAGGAAGCAATCCGGAAGGCTGATGGCTGATCAGCAATAACGTTGCATCTTTCGGCGGCTCTTCCAGCAGTTTCAACAACGCGTTGGCAGCAGAGGTGTTCATTTCATCCGCAGCGTCCACAATCACAACTCTTCGACCACCATCCGCTGCTGAAAGAGCAAAAAAGTTTTTCAGGCCCCGGACCTCATCAACCGTTATTTCCTGACGAAGACGGTCCTTTTTTTCGTCATAAGGACGGCGAACAAGGTAAAGGCATGGCTCTGATAGCGCAGCAAGACGGTGCGAAACAGGGTGATCATCCGAAATATCCAGTGAAGTTGGCTTCGGCGGGGTATCACCGAACAACCCGCCTTCACCGGCAGCGGACTCTGCCAAAAGAAACCGCGCAATTTTCCAGGCAAGTGTCGCTTTTCCGACCCCACGAGGACCCGTGATCAGCCATGCATGATGTAATCGATCACGCCCATAGGCATCCAGAAAATCAGCTTCTGCCGATACCTGCCCGATCAAGACTTTCGTATCCCGCGGATGAATTGCCCCCGCAATGCGATCTGGTTCAGGCCTGTCGCTCATGCCAGTCGCTCAAGCGCCAGTTCTGCAACTTCTGCCGCGACAACATCTGCGTTACGATTTCCATCAACGACCAGACATCGATCAGAAAATTCTTTGGCTATGGCCAAAAATCCAACGCGCATTTTTTTCTGCAATTCTTCACCAAAATCTTCAAACCGCTCTTCCGAAGTCTGACGCGAAAGCGCACGGGCAAGACCCGTGGCAGGGTCCATGTCGATGATAAAGGTAATATCCGGCTCTCGCCCAATCATCAGGCCATGCAGTGTATCGACCACACCTCGAAGATCGCCCCGCGTTATTCCCTGATAAAGGCGGGTAGAGTCGGCAAATCGATCGGAAACAACGATTTTTCCGGCATCCAAAGCAGGTTGAATGGTTTTTTCCAAATGATCACGTCGCGCTGCTGTAAACAGCAGTATCTCGGTCTCAGCGGACCAGCGATCCGGATCGCCTTCCAGAACCAAAGCCCGGATTTGTTCAGCGCCAACAGACCCGCCCGGTTCTCGCGTCAGGACAACATCTTTCCCAGTTGCGCGTAAGGTCTCAGCCAGCATTCGTGCCTGGGTGGATTTACCAGAGCCATCAATACCCTCAAAAGTGATGAACACGCCTGAACCTTTCACTGCACGCCTAGCGCCTTGCCCAAAATCTGGCGCACTAAAACGCGCGCTGACGTTCGCATAAGAGGCAAGAAACCACCTCGCTCGACAGCTCTGTCAGAAACAAGCGGCAAATGTGTATCTGGCAAACCGTTCAACGAAACAACGAGCTCGCCCAGCTGCTGACCCTGTTCGATGGGCGCTTCGATTGGGGTCCGGTATTCTACCTGAGCCGTCAAATCATCTTGTGACAACGCCGGTACCAACAACGTGAAATCCTTTGGTGCAACAAGGCCCACACGTGTTTCGGAACCAAGCCATACCTCTACTTCTGCAAATTGGGCACCCTCAGTAGCGATTTTTCTTTCAGAAAATTGGCGAAAGGCCCAGTTCACGACACGCTCAGCCTCTTCCGCACGATCAATTTCGCTTGCAAGACCACTGATCACAAAAACAATCCTGCGCGTTCCCTGTGTTGCTGAGCCAACCAGACCATAACCTGCCTCGCTTGTATGACCGGTTTTTAATCCATCGGCACCTATGCCAAGCGATAGCAGCGGGTTGCGATTGAACCGGTTGTCAGGGGACCGACCGTCATAGCCAAACTCAGACTGACCGAAGTAACCGTAGTATTCCGGAAACTCGGTAATCAGGCGTTGTGCAAGAATGCCAAGATCACGCATGCTCATGCGCTGAGCCGGGTTTGGCCAGCCTGACGAATTTGCAAATGAAGAATTGTTCATTCCGAGCGAGCGTGCGCGATCATTCATCATGCGGGCGAAGCCATCTTCAGACCCGCCAAGCCCCTCGGCGACTACCACGCAAGCATCGTTCCCTGATTGAACGATAATTCCCTGAATAAGATCCTCTACAGTCGGTCTGTCCCGGGTATTCAAAAACATTGTAGAACCACCCATCGCAGCAGCGCGGGTCGACACACCAAACTGCGTATCCATCGAGACACGCCCATCGCGCAATGCCTCAAACAGCATATTCAGTGTCATCAGCTTTGACATGGACGCTGGCGGCAATGGAACATCCGCCTGCTTTTCCATCAAAACCGTTCCGGTTTTCAAATCAAGAACAAATGCGGCTGTTGCGCGCGTTTCAAAGGCCTGCACTGCGCTGCCGAAGAACAGAGCTGTGCAAACCAAAACAGCGAAGGAAAGCAGGCGATTTGGAATTTTCATATCAACTGCACTTTCCTAATTGGTTACGAAATAGGCGTCCTCAAAACCCAACTCTTTTATCTTACTTAAGAGAGCTGCGCGTTCGGAAACCGAGGTCGCCGGGCCGACCACAACACGCCAAAAGATTTTTCCACTGCTGTCATGCTGCGTTACAATTGGCACCATGCCGGCGAGCCGCATACTGGTCGCTGTGCTGTTGGCGTTTTCTTCAACACTGAAAATGCCAATCTGTATAAAGGGCTTTTCTAGTGCGCTTGCAGCCCTTGCAGGCGCCGAAGCGGGCGCGGTTGTTGCAGGCGCCGCCTCTGATCCAGCCTCTGACTCAACGGCGTCCAGCGCTGCTGTTGCTGATGCAATCGGATCAATCTCGATCTCTTCAATTGCTTCAGGGTTTTCAAGCCCGGCCTCGCTCGGCGCTTCTTCGGGTACTTCTGGGGTAACTTCCTCTCGCCGCAGCGCAGTTACGTTCATGCGTGCGGGTTGCCCTGCCAACATACCAAGCGCCTCTGCTGCGTCCGATGAAACCTGCAGGCGCGGCCCCAAAGATTCCCGCTCGCGCCGGAACAAAGCCCCGATCACAAATTTATCGTTAGTTTCGTTGCGAATGATAACGCGTTCCGGGTCAGTGACGTCTGGATGCGCGACCCAAACGCCCCCAAGCGATGGCCGCCCATCCCAAAGCCCGTTTTCCGTGACTTGGAAAACCTCGGGGGCTTCCACGTCGCGTTCGACAAGTCTTGTGGAACTTGGTGAAGAGCTTTCTTCGTCTGACTGTGCTGCCGGTTTGAACGGGTTAAAACCGGCCCCCTCTTCGCAGCCTGCTAACACCACTGTCAGCGCCAATGCGGTTGCCAATTGCCCAAGCGTTGAATTTCCCATGCCGTGCCCCCTTGCGTGAAAAAATTCACGCGTTTGCCGATTTTCGGTCTTATCTGCTCTGCCGGGCTTTTGCCCGATTACGCGCATCTTAACGCCGAGCAGCCCACTTGGGAAGAGTCACAACAACAGTCGGCAAAAAACCCCACAAGTTGTGCAAACCTGTTTCTGAGCGGTAAAAGGGCTGAAAAGCACAGCAATTCACAAAGCAAATTTCTGTGACAATCAAGCCTTTCAGAATCAATTCCAAATCGCTAGACCACAGCTCAGTCGGAGGAGTGGCAGAGTGGTTGAATGCACCGGTCTTGAAAACCGACGTAGGTGAAAGTCTACCGTGGGTTCGAATCCCACCTCCTCCGCCACTTGCCCTCGCGAAAGCGTTCTCCCGATCCGGCTGCGGCCGGATTTGTCCGTTGTTTTCGGGGGTTATGCGGGTTGGGCTGAGCACCGACCTCGGTTCCAGGACGCTAGGAAGCGTTCTCTCTGGGCCGATATTCTCCGGACCTGATGACTGTGACGGTTTCGGTGAATAGCTATAAGTATCTGAAATCCAATGACTACTTCTCGGTATAGCTTCGGTCCGTTTGGAGCGGCCACGCGGATGCCAAACGGAACTGTCGTCGAAACACCTATGTCATGCGGCACAGATGCGAGGTTCTCTTGTTCCTTCCTCCTTTGGGTCAAAGCCCCCGGCCACCCCTGCGCGGTGCACTTGAAGCTATACTTTTTCACTGGATAGTAAGACCTCAAACTCCTCTCCGACTCGAAGGTTGCTCGGCTTCCATTCAGTTTCTGAGGGGCGAATTTCTGCGGCTTCAGTCCAACGAAATCCTTCGTTCTCGACTGGCGCCATCTCGACGAGTGAATGACTAGCCAGTTCGCGTACCCACGGCTCGGCGAGGCCGGAAACGATGTATCCCGTCTTGCGGGCGTCGAGGTGATCGACCTCAGCGATTTGCCGAGCGAAGGTCCGACGGGCCATCTCTATCACATCTACAGCAAGGCCGTCGGCGACGATCTGCGCCGGCTTCTAAATGCTGGCGAGGGCGCGTCGAGGCGTCGGGGCCTCGTCGCCGAAAGCGACAACCTGTGGCGTCTTCGACGCGAAACGTCGGAATAACCGCGCGTCGGCTCAGTGTATGACGTGTTTGACGATCGCAAGCAGCAAGCCGACGCCACCCGCGAAAACGGCCCCGAGAAGTGCGGGAACCAAGCGGCGATCCAGAACCCAACCCGCTCTCCCGCCGAGGAGCGCCAACAGCGTCACGCACAAGACCTGAGACAGCAACAGGGCCGCATCGATTCCTATCCATTCCTGCCAAGCCGCCAGAAAAAGCACAGTCGGCGCGTTGGCGACAGCCAGTGTCGGCGTGCTGTGATGCCAGGCGGCGTGCCAACTGCCTCGGCTCATGCGTTCTCTCGTGTCCAGCGCATGGGACAGAAGTTCGGCAAACGCCTTTGCCAGAGTGATCGCCAGCACCGAACCGAACAAGACGACGGCCGTCTCCAGCGGCGGCGCCGGGTGGCCGCCCTGTGCTAGCAAGATACTCAACACCATGATCGCGCCGTAGATGATGCCGAAAGCAGCCTTATCCAAGCGCTGCCAGCCGTCGACCGTGCCGTCGCTCATGTTCCGTACTCCTCTCGCCCGTCCTCGCTCGGATCGCGTTTCGCATGGTCTTTCAAGCTTGGGATACTGCTTTTGCGAGCGCGATCGGTCATACGTCTCCTGTCCTGATATGCACGTCCCGCTGTGGATATGGGATGGAGAGGCCCGCTTCTGTCAGGGCCTCTTTCATGCGGTGCGTTAAATCCCAATAGACTGTCCAGTAGTCCGAGGTTTTCGTCCATGGACGGCAGATGAAGTTAACAGAACTCTCCGCCAACTCATGGACCCGAATGGTCGGTTCGGGATCGCGCAGAACCAAAGGGTGTGCCCGGACGGTTTCCTCGATGACGCGGAGCGCATCGGGGATCGAATCCTCATACGAGATGCCAAAGACCAGATCGACACGCCGGGTATCGCTGGCGGTAACATTGGTGATGACATTGCCCCACACGTTTTTGTTCGGGATGACAATGACCTGGTTGTCTGGCGTGATGACCGTCGTTGCGACGATGCTAACGGATTTAACCGAACCACCTACGCCCCCAACGAGGACGTAGTCTCCCTCATCAAACGGGCGGTTGATCATGATCATCAGCCCGCTTGCGAGGTTGCCCAGCGTATCCTGAAAGGCAAATGCAAGGATGAAGGACGCACCACCGATCATCGCGAAGAGCGGCGTAACGTTGACGCCCAGCGCCGCCAGGACGAACAGCAGACCTACGGCGATCACCAGCCAGAAGACGGCTGCTACGAGAAATGCCTCAAGTAGCTTGGAGATGTTGGGCACACGTCCGATCCAGCGCCGCGCCAGCCCGCGCGCGGATCGCGAGACGATCAGAAGGGCGACAAAGGCCAGGATGACAACACCAATGTCCATCGCGATTGCCAATCCCCCGTCAGACCTTGTGAGCCAGGACAGAAAGGCCAAGGCAATGGCTTTGGGACTTGCGAGGATGGTCTCATTAAAGAGAACAGAGTCGCGATAGGCACGAAAGTCGGCAATCAGTGCCGCGTCTCCGCCCTTGCTCTCGAACGCATCAACGACCATTGAAAACCGCTCGAACAGCGCCGCACGTTCTTCGACCATTCGTGCAAGTGCCTGAAAGGCCGAGTCCGTCGCTTGCGACGGATCGTTCAGCAAGGCAACCTGGCGCTCGGAAATCTCCGCCGTCTTGTCCCGGACGATTCCTTGCCAAGTGGTCGCCAGCGGCTCCAGTTCGCTTTTGGTCAGCGGGATCAGGCGGTAGGCGAGTTCGTCGGTTGAGATGCCGGGCGCAACAAGCTGGACCGGGATGGCGACGTCCGTGCCGTCGGCCGCGGCATCCTCGGAAAGCGCCGGGCCGGAGAAGCTGCACAGGACCAAAAAGACGAGGGCGGAAAACCAGGCAAATGGCGTACGTGATGTTTCGCTTGCGGTGCCTGTCATCAGTCGCGTGTCATGAGATGGTCCGCGACAGCCTGGTAGGCCGGCAGCGACGTGGGATCGATGAAGCCGTTCTGCGCACGGGGATATGACGCAAGGCGCACCAGCACCATCTCGGCGGTCGGGTCGACATAGATCGTCTGGCCGTGCACACCCCGCGCCGCATAGGCGCCGTTCTCGTTGTGGAAGACCCAGAACTGGCTGGTGTAACTGCCGTTCGGGATGGTCGGGAAGCCTTTGAACTTGCTCTGGTCCCCGCCGGCCGCAATCGTCTCGACGACTTCGGCAGGGAACAGGCGTGTTCCGTCGGCGGCCACGCCGCCGTCGAGCAGCAACTGCCCCAGCCGTCCAAGATCGCGCAAACCGGCTGTGACGCCGCCACCCGCGAAAGGCACGCCCTTGCCGTCGACCGTCTGGTAGGCGTCCTTCTCGGCGCCCATCTGGCTCCAGAGACGTTCGGAGGCCAGATCAGTCACGGCCTTTCCGGTGACACGCGAAATCATCCAGCCCAGCATGTCTGAGTTGATGGTCTTATAGTGGAACTCGGCCCCGTGCTCGCCGTCAGGCGCAACTTGCTGAAGGTACTCCCAGTAGCCGTTTGGCCCGTCGTAGCCCTCGGGCTTCGGCAGTGGGCTTGCGGCGGCGGAATAGAGCCAGATGTCGGCGTTCGGGTCCGAGTAATCCTCGGAATACTGCACGCCCGTGGTCATATCCATGACCTCCCGCACCGTGGCGGTGGCAAAGGCGCTGTCGCCGATTTCAGGGATCACGTCTCGCACCAGAAGAGTGTCGTCCAGCACGCCCTCGGCTACGAGTATTTCACCCAGAAGGCCCGTGATCGACTTGGTCATCGACATGATGGCGTGCTTGCCGTCTTCTTCGAGGCAGCCGAAGTAGCGTTCGTAGACGACCTCACCTCGGTGAAGGATCAGCATGCCGTCAGTATAATTCTCGAAAAGCGACCGCTCCCATGTCATGGGCTCGGTGCCGTTCATCGGCATGAATGTCAACGCGTCGATTTCCGTCCGAAGGTCGGCGAACTCCGCAGGAGACGGGTAGGACAGTGGCATCGGTGCGCCGAGGCCACGGCTGATTTCCTCCGTGGGCAGGAATTCCCTCAGGTGGCATACCGACCAGCGCAACTTGGGAAAGCTGAAATAGTTGCTATCCGGTTGGGTGATCAGCTTGTCCTCGGGGGGCGGAAACCCCTGCATCCAACCCATGACCTTGGGGTCGGACTCCTCGGCCGACAAAGGCGCCGATTGCGCATCTGCGCCAGTTGCTGCGCCGAGTGTCATGACAACTCCCGTTACCATTGCGATGAGTTTAGAAGTTGACGACGACATTCACAAAGCCTCCTGTCCAAGGGTCTGCGCTCCCGCCGACGACGTTGTCGATCCCGGCCCCGGGAAAGGATACCGAGACACCTGCCGTCAGGAACGTATTGCGATTGATGATGCGGCTGTATTCGAGGAACAGATCGTCGGCCAGGTGTGCGTCCGTGACACCCGAAACTACGTTTCCATTCACATCGACACGCGTTGCCTGGCCGAATTGGACAGGGCTATTCAACTCGTTGGCCCGAATATGCGCGTAGCGCAGGGTCCAGGTGTCTTGCCGCGTCGGCTGAACCCGAAGCGCGAGCGTCACGGCGTTCACGTTGGAATTGATAAAGGTCGAGGCAGATTTCGATCCCGTAGCCCAAGCGCTTGGGCTGCCTTGATAGTAGAGGGGATCGAAACGCTCGAGCTTTGCCGTGTCCGGATCATCGCCGGAAAAAGTCTGATATCCCAGGGTCAGGTTCGGCGACCAAGGCAGGCTGGCGAAAGTGTATCCGGCCGTCACGCGACCCGCCCAGGCTTCGAGGTCGATCCTGTCGTTCCACTGGTAGGCGAAATCGCCGGTAAAGGTCCAGTTCTCCAAAGCACCGCTGAACGGGCTGGTCTTGGCGTAGAGACTGAGCGTGCTGGTATCCTCGCGGGCACCCGGCGTCACTGTCGGAGCGCCGACCCCACCCGGGGCAGCCTGCGGGTACGGTGAGTCCGAATTCAGCACATTCACGAATGTTGCACCCAGAAAGCCGCCCGCGGGGTCGCCGAACCGCAGATCGAACCCGGCGAGTTCGTTGTTCCCGTCCGTGGTGGGCAGTTCGTTCGGGTCGAGATAGAATGCGGTCCCGGTCACGTTGCCAAAGGAAAGACGCCCGATTGCAGCCATCTCCCATGCCTTGCGGGGGCCGAACTTCAATGCACCCCGCTCGAACCCGCTGGTAGCGCCGTTCGCAATCAGCATGCCTGTGCCGAGCGTTAGTTCACGCGGCCCCAGCGACAGGTCATACGACAGGCCTGTCCCCAGATCGCCCCGGATCGCGAGATAGGCCTCTTCGAGCGTGGTGGCTCCGGTGTCGCCCGTGTCGAACGCGTCCGTACCCCAGGTGTAGGAGGACACCGCGGAAAGTTTGCCGTAGAAAACCGCGCCGGTGTCGAGTTGATACTCAAAACTGACGCCGGGCTTGATGTACCCTTCCAGCCAGTTGGTATCGGGATCGAACCCGCTGCCAGGAGCGGTCGTCGCAGCTAGGTCCCAGAACAGATTGCGCTCGGCAACGGCGTTCAATCCGAACTGCAAGTGCCCGCGCACGGTCAGACCATCCTGGTCGTATAACAGCATCGGGTCTCGGTCTTGCGCCTGTGTCGGCACCGCAGAAAAGCACGCTAGAAGGACGACGGCCAACCCAGTCGTGGTGCGCTCCCTATGCTCTGCGCGCACTGCGGTTGTGTGCTCCGGTCCTTCACCGCATCGCCTGCGCGTAGGTATGTTTAACGACGCCCTAGTCATTGTGGCCTCACCCTGAGGATCTTTCAAATCCATGGTTAACAGGTTTTGATCGCAAGAGAAGTCCTTTCGCGCCCAAAATGGGCGAGGAGGAGGGAATGCGGCGTGCACAACAACGAACTGCTTAGCTAACAATAGCTGCGTCACAAAGCCGCGAGATGATAGCGAGATCATTTCTGCTCGAGCACTTGTAAGCCCAAAGGCATCAGTTGCACTAACCTAAATAGAAAGCACTATGGGAGAAGCGGCTCACTTTGGTTTGAGCTTGGACTAGCTTCGGGCCAACTGGAAAATGCAAGTCCGTTGGGAACTCCAACTATTTTATTGCACATATCGTCCAAACATTGTGAATGACCAACTCGTTTCAGAAAAAGCGCGCCAGCGCATTAAAAAAATAGAAACCTATGTTTATAAAAATAAACGCAAATATCACACCAAAGAAGGCGGTAACCAATAATACGCCCCATTGCCCTTCGGAGTTGCGGTCAGGGTTGGCCCCTATCAAATGGCCGAAGGCAACACCTACGTAAGCAGCACCAAACATCATAGCCCACCCATGTTCGTAATCGCCAGTGTTGAAACCTTTGTACCACAACATCGGGCTAACTAAACCAAGTACAGTACAAAGCAACGCAGATTTGATGAGCGTTCTTTTGGTCTTTTGCTTTTCATCCATTCAATCTCCCCTCTTCAATCAAAGCTATACGAATTTTATGCCCTTTCAGCCGCAGTAACACATTGATTTAATCAATATCAATCGCACCTAGTCGCGAGCCTCCCAATCGGAGGCGGAGACCTAAAGCTCCTCAGTATTGCCACCATTTCTCAGAAGTTCTTTCCAACATATCCGGTCGAAAGTCCGCTGCTCGAACCTGACCTCGATCGATGCGTTTCGTTGGGAGAGTTCCGCTTGAAGAAGACTGATCGCCTTAGTACTCACGCAACAAACACCTGGATTAGTGTGAAATTCATCTGTGTCAAAAAACACTAACCCGCAACCTGAGCCGAAGTCTTGATCAGGGCCAAGACCAACATCTTCTAGCAAATTGTAGGCCTCGCTATGTGGGTCATAGTTGGCCGCCCACGCGTTAAAGAAGCCATCCCCGATTGCCGGTTGAAACGTTTCTTCGCGTGAGAACCGGCCTTGATCGATCAATCTCCAGTGATCACGCTGGCACAGCGTTCGAAAGGCTCCTTCACCGAATTCACGCTCGATCGCATCGAAGTTAACAAGGCGCCTCGGGAAGGGAAGAGCATCAGTTACGATGCGAAAGCCTCCAACAGTGTGGTCCTCGTACAAGTAGAAAACGCGCGTGGAAGTCCTTGGCCTGATCAGCAGTGGTTCTTCGAAATGCTCGTGATGGTTCAGGATACTCTCGACCAATGGCGTTACTGCTAGGGCTGTTGAACCACGTAGAAAGTCGCGACGGGAAATCATGTCTCAATCCTCTTCTAGAGGCAGGACGGTCGCGCTATTGGTGATACGTACCCCTTCGTTGCCGACGTGGCCGCATCCCCTTTCGGGCGACCACCTTGCCGGGTTGGGCAGGTTGGTGAAGGCCGAAGCCTTACTCTTGATGCAAAATTGAGTGTATTGACGGAGCAAGGCGAATTCAAGGATTTTGACCGACTGTTGCTCTGCCGGGTTAACACATGAACCGAACTTCTATTTTTGTGGAAAGCGGACATTTAAGGCGATTGGCTCGAACGGCAGTTAAGCGGACTTTCCGGACTTGTGCACGCGCAGCCAGTGCTCACGCAGAAAGACCTCGCCTACGCAGCGTCGTTCATTTGGCAGTGCAGCAAATTTCACCGAACCGGCCGTTCAAACGCGCCGATCTGGGTAAATCTAAAACTGATCGTTCGCTGCGGTCTGTTCCAACAATCAAGACGCGGGACGAAGCCGGCTTTCGATGCAGAGCCGCACCATAGTGCTGTTTGAGTGACCGATGTTCGGTCCAGCACGGACATTAACTCTTCATTTGGTCCAACACCTAAATTGAGCTCCCGCAGAAGAATGCTCAGCCACATTTTAGCGCAGCGGGTCGATCCAGATGCGGACCCGAGTGCGCGCGTCGTTAAAAGCGAAAGCAGCCTGCACAGGGGGGGAATAAAGCGGCGAACCGTTGTCGTATCGCCTACAGAAACTGATGTAGGGGGCTCCGTGCACGGAAGAAGATTCTCTGGGGGTGAAGACACAACTCAATCGCTCGTCGGTTGGGTATTTTCCGGGATCAAGTGGCCCGAACCCCAAGGCGAGCTGGTACTGGCGAGGAGACACATCCAAACGGCCGACGAAGCCATTGTCGCATGTTACTGGGCCGGTCGCATAGCCACCGGCATCGGATATTCCCCGCCCGGTGCAGGCGATGCCGCCGTCCTTGACGCGGTAGGTTGCCCGCAAAGGTTCTGTGGCATCCTTCGGCCGTGCAAGTGTCCGGCCTGCCTTGTCGACTATGATGACGGGTTGAAGCGCCTCTCTCTCGTTCTTGGCTCTCAGGGCGTCGTCTATGGATTTGGCTACAAAGTCCGGAACGATCGGAGGGGTTCCGGTGCAGGAGGAAAGCAGGCAAAGCACCATTGCGGCGCATGTGACGGTTGCAAATCTCATCATAAATGGGCCTCGCTGTTCCAACACATCTCACGCGTCTCCAGTGACGCATTCTTTTGCCCAAGCACGCGCGAAAGGTGCCAACTCTGAACCCGACAAAACTGACAGCAGGCCCAAAAAAAGTCAATCGGGCTATGTCTGCTCCGGGCTCAGAACAGTCGTTCGCGGCATCACGGTCTAACAACCGCTATGCGG
>NZ_JALKAK010000013.1:0-111768 GCF_023015645.1 Pseudohalocynthiibacter sp. F2068 | reverse complement strand
CGACCTGAAACAAGAGTATGCAAGACCAATGAAGTGATGGAACTTTGTCAGCCCTAAAACCAAGAGGCCCCGTGCTTTGTCCTGAACGCTTGCTGTTCGATGTGCGGAATGGGACTTGGTTGGTGGAAACCATCAGGGCCAGCGGCCATGTGCGTCGCGCTAAGAGGCCGAACACAAGACTGCTTCTGACAAAACGCCAAGCACAAAATTGTACTTGCAAAAAGGCGGGGTCCATATACATCCACACAGGACAAAGCGGTTATTACATGCTACTCTGTTACGGCAGGAAAACGTCGCGCGTGTAAACAGGGATGGCGAGTACACCCGTCAGAGCCTCACTACCATCAAATATTTCTGCCAACTCCGGAACGCTGGATTGTAAGGTAACTTCACCTACAAGCTCACGCCCAAGAGCTGTGCTCATGGCTAGATCTGCCAATTGTTCATAGCGGTAAATCCGATGAAAATCCGGGTTGGCCGCAGAGTATGGCGTAGTCTCGGACTTAGACCATACGGGACGTCCGGTCTGATATGCCAGGCTCAGATTTAGCGTACCACCAGTTTCAGGTTCGACAACCCAGGTTTCTCTGTGGTTGCGAGCCCCTTCATAGGGGCCACTAAAGGCCAAGTCCCGGCTAATTCTTGCCGCCACTCCGTTGTCATAACTGCTCGCAACTGGTGGCGTTTCGTAAACACGAGTGACAAACATGCGTGCACCCTCAAACCCCGGATTGACACCATAGGCCACAATGGCCACTGACCTGCGATTGTGTGGAGCAAGCGGCTTGCCTTCTGGATCAAGTGCCAAGTGGCGGTCAATGAAGGCTACAAGCAGGTTAGTTCCTGCAAACGGTCCTTTCGGAAGGGTTAGTACGACCCATCTGTCTGGCAGCATCGACTGAACGGCGTCGTCGTTCACTTTGAAAGCCAAGACAACACGACTATCGATATTCGACCCGACTGACGTTTCGGCCGTAGCCGGGATGACACTTGTCAGAACAAACACCAACGCGAGAGTTCTGGCGCGCCATTTAGCCATTAATTTTCTCATGTTTCCTCTACCTCTTGTCACTTCACCTGCAATGAACCCGGAGGCTCAGAGTTCGACTCAAAGCTAAACCAGAATAGAGGATTTACTCTTTGATATGCGTCAATGGTAAACTGTTGTGAATATTCCCGGGTCAATTGCAGTGCAGCGGTTGTCAAAAAGAGTTCGAAGCAGTCATCTGACTCTTTCGATCAGTTTACCAATCCTGAGCCCTAGGACACAATTGAACTGCAAACCACAACGGCCCGCAATCTTCACGCGGGCCGCTTATGGTCATTACCGAATGGATCACATGTGAATGACGCGCCCGTAGGCATCCAGAACGGATTCATGCATCATTTCAGACAGGGTTGGATGCGGGAATACGGTGTTCATCAGGTCTTCTTCCGTGGTTTCCAGCTGGCGCCCGACGACGTAGCCCTGAATAAGCTCTGTCACCTCGGCCCCGACCATATGCGCGCCGAGCAGTTCGCCTGTCTTTGCATCAAAGACCGTTTTGACCAGCCCTTCGGGTTCCCCGAGTGCAATCGCCTTGCCGTTCCCGATGAACGGGAAGCGGCCAACCTTGATCTCATAGCCCAGTTCTTTCGCCTTGGCTTCGCTATAACCGACACTGGCAACTTGCGGATGACAGTAAGTGCAGCCAGCGATACTTTCGGGTTTAACCGGATGCGCGTGTTTACCGGCAATCAGGTCTGCGACCATCACGCCCTCGTGGCTGGCCTTATGTGCAAGCCATGGCGCACCCGCGATGTCGCCAATCGCATAAAGCCCGTCGACACCTGTGCGGCAGAACTCATCCGTCACAACATGGGTTCGATCGAGTTTCACGCCAAGCGATTCGAGCCCTAGGTTTTCGACATTGCCGACAATGCCAACCGCAGAAATCACCGTATCAAACTCTTCTTTGACAATCTTGCCGCCCGTTTCGATGTGGGCCGTGACCTTGCCCTTGCCGCGATCAAGTTGCTTGACCATGGCTTTTTCCATGATCTTCATACCCTGCTTAACAAACTGTTTCTTGGCAAATGCGCTGATCTCTGCGTCTTCGACGGGAAGCACTCTATCCATCACTTCGACAACAGTCGTATCGGATCCGAGGGTATTGTAGAAACTTGCGAATTCAATTCCGATTGCGCCCGAGCCAATGACCAGGAGTTTTTTCGGCATCCGAACCGGGTCAAGCGCGTGTTTGTAGGTCCAGACCAGATCACCGTCAGCCTCTAGTCCCGGCAGTTCGCGCGCCCTTGCACCCGTTGCCAGAACGATATTCTTGGCTGTCAGTTCTTCGACACCCTTATCAGTTTTCACACTAACCTTGCCCTTCACAGGCAATGTGGCTGTCCCCATGAAAACGGTGATTTTGTTCTTCTTCATCAGATGGCCAATGCCGCCCGAAAGCTGCGCTGCGACACCGCGTGAACGTTTCACAACAGCCTTAAGATCATAGCCGATGTTATCTGCCTTAAGGCCAAAATCCTTGGCCCGTTCCATAAGGTGAAAAACTTCGGACGAGCGCAGCAGCGCCTTGGTTGGGATGCATCCCCAGTTCAGGCAGATACCGCCTAAATGCTCACGCTCCACAATCGCGCAACTCAGCCCTAACTGGGCGGCGCGGATCGCTGCTACATACCCGCCGGGGCCAGCCCCAACAACGACAACATCGAATGACTTGGCAGACATCTGCGCCCTCCGTTAAAAAAGTAGTTTGATATTAAACTATCCGGAGCGCAGCAGCAACCAACCACACTAACGCCTTAGTGACGCAGTCTTAAACTGTTGGTTTATAAGCTAATGTACTAAGCCTGTACCAATTCAACCGCTTTACGATACCCACCTTCAGCCAAAAATGCGGCTTCCGGCGTTGTGTCAGCACGTTCCAAAACTTCATTTCGGTAAGGGAATCGGCCGAACTTACGGATCACTTCCCGATGCGCTTTTGCATGCAGGAGGTTTTCCTCTTGCGTCTCAGGCATTCGCGTCAGCATCAGACGTACGCAACGTTCCTGATCACACAAGCATTCTGAGTGCATCAGCGGCAGATAAAAGAACTGCCTTTCAGGTTCCGGAACGCGCATGTCCCATCCCTTATCAATCGCCTTTTTCGCAGCCGCACGCGCCAATCCATCCGTCGCAAATGCGCGGCTGTCATTTCGGAACATGTTTCGCGGGAACTGATCAATAAGTATCAGATATGCAAGTGTGGTTTCTGAGCGCATTGCCCAATCCGCCATCTTGCCTTCTTTCGCCGCATACCAGGATTTTTCAAACCTGTTACGGATTTTGGTATCAAGCGCTACCCCGCCCTCGTACCAACCATCTGGACCGACTTCCTTAAGCCAGAAGTCCAGCACTTCACTTGGGTTCAGCATCGGACCCTCCTCCGTAGCAATAAAACCCCCTAGACATAGGAAGCGTTACAAAACATTTACACATTTACAACATTAATTTTCATCGAGATTCAGATTGTTGCTTTCTTCATCCATCGACGCCTCTATGAATATCTCCTGGGCAACTTCAAGCGCGACAGGAGATGAGGAAGGCATGAGAGTCGCATAAGAAACGGTATCTTCCACATTTGCCGCTGGCCGCTGCGTCATGCGATAGGCCGAGTAGGCCGCAAGCGCAAGCAGCAAAACTACCATGAACATGAAATATCCATGCGCCCCGATCATTCCCATCAACCACCCGGTTATGACCGGTCCTGCGATTGCGCCAAGGCCATTCACAAAAATCAAACCTCCCGAAGCAGATGCCATGTCCTCGTGTTCAAGAAAGTCGTTGGTATGCGCGATCAGCAGCGCGTAAAGCGGGTTCGAGGTTCCACCAATCAAAAACGCGGAAATCAGCAAAAGCTCAAATACGCCGCCCGCCATGAACCCGATAAAAGACGCCAGCCCGCCAATCAGCGCGACCACGGCAATCAATATCCGCCGGTCCATCCTGTCTGACAACCAACCAATCGGGTATTGCAACAAAAGAGCACCGATGTAGAAGGCCGACACGAACAGCGAGATTTTACCAAGCGACAATCCGATTTGCGCACCATAAACGGCTGACATCCCAAATTGCGCTGAAAAGACACCACCAAGTAGAAACTGTCCTGTGCACCCCAACGGAGATCGTGAGAACAACTCTCTCAGCGACATAGGTTGCGTGGTGTCAAACGCAGGTGTCGGACTGATCGACAGCAGAATTGGTGCAAACGATATCGAGACCAGTACTGATGGAATAATGAAAAGAATGAACCCTGATGGGTCACCCGCCGCGATCAGCGCTTGTGCAGAAACGATCCCGATCATCTGCACCATCATATAGAGCGATAGCGCCTTACCCCGATTTTCGTTTGTGGCTGCGTTGTTAAGCCAGCTTTCTGCTGTGACATACACACCGGAAAAGCAAAACCCGATCAGAACACGCCCCAATGCCCATGCAATTGGGTTGGCAAAAGAGGGGTACAAGATAAGAACCGCAGAAATAAATGACGCCAGTGCTGCAAAGACCCGCACATGGCCAACTCTTCGGATCATTTCGGGTGCAAGGCGCGAGCCACCGAGAAATCCGACAAAATACGCGGACATGACGATAGACATCTCAAAGGTCGAGAACTGCTCAAGCGCGCCGCGCACACCCAACAACGTCCCCTGCATACCGTTGCCGACCATAAGCAAGGTCATACCAAGCAAGAGCGCCCAAGAGCTTCCAAGCACCTGTATCATTTTAATCCTCGCGCGTATTTAAGGGGGGTGTACCCACATTCTGGGCGCGCATACCGCATCGATACGACATTTAAAGTCGCCTTTTGCTTTCAGGCACCAGAAAAGACGCATCGCCATAAGAAAAGAACCGATATTCCTTCGAAATTGCGTGTGCGTAAATTTCTCGGATTTCTTCGACCCCCATAAGTGCTGAAACAAGCATCATGAGCGTCGATTTCGGCAAATGGAAATTGGTCATCAGCGCGTCAGCAGCGCGAAAACTGTAACCCGGCGTTATGAAAATATCGGTATTGCCACGCCGCGCTTGCATCTGGCCATCTGGCGAGGCGGCAGATTCTATTAATCGCAGTGCAGTCGTTCCAACCGGGATTATGCGCCCGCCTTGCGCGCGTGTCTCGTTGATTTCATCTGCGGCTTTCTGTGATACCTCGCCCCATTCAGAATGCATCTTGTGATCGCGTACATCGTCAACTTTAACGGGCAAAAACGTTCCGGCGCCGACATGTAACGTTACGTAGGTGATCGAAACACCTTTCCGAGAAATCTTCCGAAGCAAAGCCTCATCAAAATGCAACGAAGCGGTTGGCGCAGCGACCGCGCCTTTTTGGCGGGCAAATACAGTTTGGTAGTCAGATTTGTCCTGCTCGTCCGCAGCTCGTTTTGCCGCGATGTAGGGCGGTAATGGCATAGCACCGGCAACAGCAAGTGCATCGTCAAAATCCTGACCTGTCAAATTGAACTCAAGATGGGCAGCGCCCTCATCTTTGGCTTTAAGAACTGCTGAAAGCCCTGAAGAAAAGTGAATTTCTTCGCTTTCCTTCACTTTCTTGAGGGGTTTTACCAAGGCGCGCCACGTGCCGTCACCACGCGGGTCCAACAAGGTGACTTCTATTTTCGCTTCGGTCTCACCCTCGGCACCCAGGCGGCGGCGCACACCAAAAAGGCGCGCTGGGATCACCTTTGTATCATTCAAAACCAACCTGTCGCCTGCCCGCAATAGATCGGGCAAGTCAAAGACATGTAGGTCGCAAATACGTCGGTCTTCGGCAACCAGCAGACGTGATGCAGAGCGTGGCTTGACCGGCCGCGTGGCAATCATATCCTCCGGCAAGTCGAAATCGAAATCCGAGAGTTTCATTCGTCGACCTTTGGCGGCGGGCGACGGAATATTTCGCGAAACATGCCGGGTGTAAAAATCGACAGTGGGTTTACCGAAACGCTTGGGTCATCCGATGATCCGGTAAGGCGATAATTGAAGCCAAATATCCCCTCCCCCCGGCGCGTGAAAATCGCCCCGATTCCGTTCACAATGTAGACTGGTGAAATCACACCCTGCATATCCAAAAGCTTTGTTCCCAAGCTATACACACCGTCCATCGACACCCCGAGAGAGGCACCAACTGCGCTGCCTCTCGTGATAATAACCCGGGTTGGCGTCAAGCGGAAATTGGCTTCGACATCACTAAAAACGATACCTTGACCATTCAATTGTTCCAGCAATCCGATAACACTTATTGCGCCCAGCAAATCGGCCAAAGCCGGTGCGTCCCGAACACGAACGGTTGTTGCTGTTAATCGCCCATTGTAACTACCTGTTTCCCCAAGTGGGATCAGGATCAGATCCATATCCCCGCCATGTGCTTTGTCCAAAACACCTGCGGCGCGCATAACCGCCCCCGCGTCCGAACTCCGAATCCTGATAGCGGTTCCGCCTTCCTGAGGGGCCAGTGTCCCAAGAATATCCACCTGGCCATTCACTTTCGCCTGAAATGTTCCGTTGAAAGCCGGGCTTGTCTGAAAATTCCCGCGCAGCCCTGTCAGCGTAATCCCCTCAGAGACAACAAGACGGTCCAACGCAAGAGAGATAGGCCCACCCTGCCCGGTCCCGCCTCCGCGACCAAAGGTTGTTTGACGAATATCGATCATGCCGCCTTCGACCGATACGGCCGGCGTAAGTCCGATACCGCGCCCGCGTAGCACAACAGGTGCGTTTAGCCATTGTCCGACCTGAACGCTTGAAAAGCGGGCAGCATCCAAAGCGCCGCCCTCTTTTAAGGTCACACTGCCCGTTGCGTCCAACCCGGCGGCGTTGATCTTCAGCAACTCTATACGCACTGGATTTCCCAATGAACCGGAAACAAGCAGTTCTCCGGTTACATCTCTTGGCTTCGCCCATCCAAGATCGTTTAGTCGCATCCCTAGCTGGTTGAGGTCAGAGGTCAGGGTGAACAACGACGGCGCGTCTTTTAGCAGCTCTATATTGATCGCGGCACGACCAACACCACTTATGCTTCCGTCTGGTAATCCAAGGTTAAACTCATTTACAAAAACCTGCGATAGCTCCACCGTACCTTCAACCTGCGAGCGACCTTTGTTTGCTTCCCCGAACCCCTGTGTCCATGTGGCGTTAAAAGGCAGGGAGCCAAATTTTCCCATCCCCGAAATTTCGATTCCATCAGGTGATGCGCGCAACGCAAGCTCCGGCGCACTTAGAACCCGATCCTGAACCAATTTGTCTGATGTAACGTCCTGCAACTGACCCGAGACCTCAAAATCCACATCTTCCAGCAAAACGGTATCGGCCAGCGGAAGCCGGATATCTGCCTGCACATCGGCCACGCCTTCTGCCAGATCCGTGGGTTGATCCGCCTTTGACAGAAACTCAAAAGGTGGTTCATCGAGCAGCGAAAGAACAGACGGAATTGTCCCTTTGGCACGCAGAGCGACAACTGCCGGAGGTTCCCGAACAAACACATCAGGTATACTGAAGACGGTGCCTGTTGCATCAAGAAGTCCACCGTTTGGTGCTGTTACAATGCCATTTTCGACGACAAGCGATAGTGTTTTATCGCTTATCGTTGCATATCCATTCCCCTGCTCAACTGGTGGCAGTTTTCGCATGTAGCGAACCGTTGCGTCGTGAAACCGAAACCCGAATGACATCCGTACGTCCTGGCCCTGTGACAGACGCAACGCCCCCGTCACATTACTGAGGTGCCCTGAGTAAACATTTTCTTCCAGCCAGTCCCGGGTTTTCGAAATCAAAACCACTGGCCACAGTTCCATCAGCCGCTTTTGCTGAATCTCATTAAGGTTCAGGTCAAGTGCAACCGCCCAACCGGCTTCATCAACCGCCACTCCGCCACGCACCTGCAAATGTGTATCACCGTCTATTAGCACAAGCTGCCCGATTGTCAGTGAAAAGGGATCCAAGCGAAGTCGAATGTCCAGCGCACCACCATCAAAGGAAACCGGAGCGACAAATATACCAACGGGATTTGCAGAAATTTGCGAAAATGAAAACTGAGCCAGCAAAGTTGAGGGCCAGCCATCAATCAAATCTCGAAGATAGGCTTTACCCTCTGCCTTGAGCTCAGCGGCATCTGTCGACACTGACAATTCGCTGAATGTAATTTTCTGAAGATCGGGGTCGTACGTGAAATACGCCTTGCCAGTGTTAAAACCAATGGGACGTGTCTGCTCTGTCGGTTGCAGCACACCTTTTCCGATTTCAAGGGTTCCGTTCATGGAACCAAGTTCACCGTCCTCTGAAATCTCGGCCCTTACCGCGCCTGACACGGGCGCGTCTATCACCGCAAGCCACGCAAGCGCGGGTGCCTGTGTCGCAAAGTCGTCGGCCGGAACGTCCTTTAGATTTGCCGAAATCGTTGCACGCGGCGACCCTTTGAAAGATCTGAACGAAAGCGACGCTTCTGCCGGTGTGTCTTGACCATAGAAAAGTTCAAACCCGAGGCGGATATCTAGCTTTTCAGGGTCCTGCGTCAGCTCCAACACGCCATCGGTTGCAACCCAGTATCGTGCGGCGCGGGCATCTTCATACTGAAAGGTAACATCGCTGATCTGCACGTTTTCAATGGCGGCCAACTGCGGTGTCGCAAAAAGTCTGTCGATACTTTTCAGAACATCAGAGAGTGATCCGTTCGTCCCCAGCGTTTGCTCCGGATCATCCAGAGATAAATCGAACCGCCCGTTCGGCTCTCGTCGCATCGAAAATTCCGCGCCCCTGACCATCAGCGCGGTGGGTTGAACGACACCTTCAACAAGCTTTGACATCGCAAGCGTAACTTCGATATCCGAGAAGGAAGCGATCGGCAGCCCTGTCCGGTCTTCTAAAAGCAAATCATCAAGTCTGATAACCGGAACCCAGTTGTCTGAAACCTGAAGATTTACGGCACCCAGGCCAACGCGCCCACCCGCCAGCGACTGGTTTATACTCGTCTCTATCCGCGTCTTTACCCAGTTCGGAACCTCGATCGAGCGCCCCAACAAGGCTAACGCAACCAGACCAGCAACCAAAGTCAAAAGCGCAAGACTGAGTAGCATCCAGAGGCCAAAGCCCCTGCGCCTCCGCCGCTTACCTTCTGTCGCGCCGTAGCTCATCTTGCCTCTTCTTATCCGCCGAACCGAATCTTTCGACGGCTGCATTTTTTCGTCTTTTGCCGACATGCTCTTTATCTTCGCAAGTTCCGCGTTAAAACAGAACCAGAAACTTTGCCAGCAGGACATTGATCAACATGGTAGATATAGGCGAGATTGCCCCGGACTTCACCCTACCACGCGATGGCGGCGGCATTTTAACGCTTTCGTCTTTGCGCCCGGATAACGTTGTTCTATTTTTCTACCCTAAAGATGACACGCCCGGATGCACAAAAGAGTCCATCGCCTTTACGCAACATCTTGATGCGTTCAAAGCCGCCGGAACGCAGGTGATCGGTATTTCCAAAGATACTGTCGCAAAACATGATAAATTTCGCGACAAGCATTCGCTAGGTGTTCCGCTGTTGTCAGATGCAGAGGGTACGGTCTGCGAAGACTATGGCGTCTGGGTTGAAAAAAAGATGTATGGAAAAACATTCCTCGGGATTGAGCGCACGACAGTTCTGATTAACGAGTCCGGCGAAATCCTGCATGTCTGGCGTAAAGTGAAAGTGCCGGGTCACGTCGAAGACGTGCTTAACATGGCTGAATCCCTGTGAGCATAACGCTCACAGAGATGGCGGTCGAGGTGCTGAATTGCGCTGACGGCGTGGCAAAAACTACGCTGTCGCGGGCGCATGCAGCAAGCTGGTTCGCGTCCCGCGAGGCCGGGCCAGCATTGGAAATTGGCCATTGCTCTCCACCCTCATTTCCAGCACGCCCAGACCAACCTGTTTTGCTTAGCCCGCGTGATGTTCCGCGCAGAAAGCCTGGCACACCTGCGGGGCGCATCGCGCTTTTGCATGCGGTGGCGCATATTGAACTCAATGCCGTAGACCTACACTGGGACATTATTGCGAGATTTTCGGACGTAAAGATGCCGATTGGGTTTTACGACGATTGGGTTAAAGCAGCTGATGAAGAATCCAAACATTTCAATCTGATCTGTGAATGCCTCAAAGATAGAGGCAGCCACTACGGCGCGCTGGCCGCGCACGCAGGTATGTGGCGTGCGGCAGAGGACACTGCAGAGGATTTCATGGGCCGACTTGCTGTTGTGCCAATGGTTCTGGAGGCACGTGGACTGGATGTGACGCCCGGAATGATCGAAATTTTTCGAAAATCCGGCGAGGCAAAGGCGGTCGAGTCGCTTGAAGTGATTTACCGCGAAGAAGTTGGACATGTTGCTTATGGCTCAAAGTGGTTCAACTTTCTCTGTGGTCGTCATGAGAAGGACCCAAAGGTGGTATTCCATGCCTTGGTCCGCAAATATTTTCATAGCACTCTCAGACCACCGTTTAATGAAGAGAAGCGCGCAGAAGCAGGATTGCCACCGGATTTTTACTGGCCGCTGACGGAAAAACTTGAGTGAAAAACAGATTGAGAAATGCAGCAGATACGCGCGAACTTCGTTGAAATACCGTTGAACCGTCGTGGAGAAAACACTTTTCCGCTCAGTCGATATACTGGTATTTCTACCTTCGCTACGTGTGGATCAAGCCATCAATCGGCAAAAACCCGCCGGTTTTGATAGCTTATTAACCATCTAAGCCCATTAAATACCTGAAATTTCTTGCGACAAAGCGAGCGGGAAGGTAACACTTCGGCGTGCATCGCGATGTGGGGACAAGCGCGTTGCAATATCTGGGGATCGGAGTGAGGGACGGGCAGTTTGACCATAACTATGTTCAACAAGCTAAAAGCAGTGATCGAGCGACGCTTTCCAGAGCGCAGGGTATTCCTGAGGTCTGACACTGAAACACGTTTCATACGTCTCTCTCCCATCGCGCAGGTTACATCACTTCTTGGTGGCACCGCGCTCGTATCCTGGGCCATTGTTGCAACCGCGATTTTGTTGATGGACAGCATTGGGTCCGGCAATGTCCGTGATCAGGCGCGGCGTGAACAATCCATCTACGAAACGCGCCTGAATGCCTTGTCTTCAGAACGTGATTCCCGCGCCGAAGAAGCATTGGCCGCACAGGAACGGTTTAATCTCGCGCTTTCGCAGATATCGCAAATGCAATCCTCTTTGCTCGCCTCTGAAGATCAACGCAAAGAACTGGAAACCGGGATCGAGGTCATTCAACGAACGCTTCGGCGAACGATGAATGAACGTGATGACGCCCTTGTCAAAGCCGATACGCTGAGCGCGGAACTCGAAGGCACAACCGGATCTGTACGTACAGATTCAGGCCGTATTCAGGACATTGAGAGCACCGTAGATTTTCTAACGTCAGCACTTGAATTAACGGCGGGAGAACGGGACGAAATTGCTGATACAGCCTCTGAAGCACAAGCCTCTGTCGAAGAGTTGTTGCTGCAGGCGCGATTGGCTCAGGAGCGTAATGATCGCATCTTCCAGCAGTTGGAAGATGCAGTTTCAATCTCACTCGCTCCATTGGATGAAATGTTCCGCGCTGCGGGGCTCCCGACGGATCGAATTATCGAACAAATTCGCCGCGGCTATTCAGGCCAGGGTGGACCGCTAACACCGCTATCATTTTCGACCAGAGGCGAGCCACCGAGTGCCGAGAGCCTTCGTGCAAACGCCATTCTATCTGAAATGGACCGGGTGAATATCTATCGGATCGCGGCGCAGAAAACGCCATTTGCAATACCTGTCAAATCTGCATTCAGGTACACGTCGGGTTTTGGCCCCCGCTGGGGACGGATGCACAACGGTACAGACTTTGCAGGTGCAAGTGGCACACCCATATATTCAACCGCCGACGGGGTGGTCACACACGCAGGCTGGTCATCTGGTTACGGGCGTCTCGTAAAAATCCAGCATGAGTTCGGAATCGAAACACGCTATGCGCATATGTCAGCCGTTCGCGTCGAGGTTGGTCAAAGGGTCTCGCGCGGAGACCGAATCGGTGATATGGGGAACTCTGGTCGTTCTACCGGAACTCATCTACACTACGAAGTCCGGGTGGACGGCAACCCAGTTAATCCCATGAACTACATCAGGGCAGCAAACAATGTTTTCTAAGAGCAGAATAAATGAACCTGGCCCCAAACAGGGCGGCGACGAAAAAGCAAAAGAAAAGCCGGCAGCACCTCCTGCGTCCGAAATTCCTGCGGCACCCAAAGCAAAACCACCAGCATCGACTTTGTCGCCAGACCTTTACGTAAAGGGCAATCTTAAAACGACTGGCGACATCCAGATCGAAGGACAGGTTGAAGGCGATATTCGTGCTCATCTGTTAACAGTTGGCGAAGGAGCAACTGTAAAAGGCGAAGTCGTCGCTGACGACGTTGTTGTCAACGGGCGTGTTGTCGGCCGTGTGCGTGGTTTGAAAGTTCGTCTGACATCTACAGCACGCGTTGAGGGCGACATCATCCACAAGACGATCGCAATTGAATCGGGCGCTCACTTCGAAGGTTCTGTCCAACGTCAGGATGACCCGCTGAGCACCGGTGCCAAAAAAGCGGCCCCAGCGGCACCCGCCCCTGCCAGCAAACCGGCAACCGGTTCGTAGACCAAAAACAAATTTAAAATCTGGGCGCGTGCAAATTTTGCGGCGCCCATTTTCGTTCTATTTTCCCGGTCGCAATGCGCTGCGATAAAGATGCCAGCTCGCATGTCCCAAAACCGGAACGACAATTAACAAACCCAAAAATCCAGGTATCATCGCCAAAAACATGATTGCGGCAATAAAGACAGCCCACGCAAGCATGACTGGTAAATTTTGCGCGACCGTTTGAAAGCTCGTTATCATTGCAGTTACAAAATCGACCTCAAGGTCCAGAAGAAGCGGCAAGCCCGTCACAGTAATAGCGTAGATCAAAAAGGCTAATACGGCGCCAACCAAAGAACCAATCGCCAGCATAGTCAGGCCATTTGCACTTAGGAAAACATCATAAGAGCTTGAAACATTTGTCATGGTCGACAAACCCAGAAACAGTGCAAAAATCATATGTGCGATGAAAAACCAAAACATAAAAATCAAAATAATGATCGCGCAAATAGACGGGACTTGCCTGTCCTTTTGTCGGTAGATCACGCCCAGAATTTCGCTCCAGTCCAGCGCTTTACCCTCTTCAAGTCTGTGGCTGACCTCGTAGAGCCCGACTGCCGCAAATGGACCAAGTAATGGGAAACCAAACGCCGCAAGGACAAGCCAGTAGGTTTGTCCTGTGCTTATGGTAACCCAGGCCATCAACATACCACCAAGAACATAGACACCTCCAAAGAAAAGGCCAAACTTGGGGGCTTTCAGAAAATCCTGCCAGCCATTTTTCAGGGCAGCGCGCAGCATCTGAATTGTGATCGATTGAATCTCTGGAACGGGTGATGCCGCTTTATATTTATCTTGTGTCATTCTCGCTCCTCCCGAAGTCAGTCTACGTCCGAAATTGCACAAGAAAAGACGTAAGATACGCGCATTGGGAAATTAATTTGTTAAAATTCCCTTAACGGACCTTGCAAGCTAAGAAGCCTCCCAGTGAGCTGTCCATTTTCGATAGAACAGAATTCGCCTTAATTGTCTGCTTGCGCTTCTGAGCGGCTTTTGCCGGCAACATCCAACGCGAGAGTTGCAGCCATAAACCCATCCAGATCACCATCCAGAACGCCTTGTGTATCCGATGTTTCGAAATTCGTGCGCAAGTCCTTCACCATCTGGTAAGGCTGCAAAACGTAGGAGCGGATCTGGTTGCCCCACCCTGCATCGCCCTTCGCCTCATGTGCTTCGAGTATACTGGCATTTCGCTTATCGAGTTCCATCTGATACATGCGCGATTTCAATGCCTTCATCGCGATATCGCGGTTCTGGTGCTGAGATTTCTCAGAGCTTGTAACCACAATCCCCGTTGGCATATGCGTAATCCGGACGGCAGAATCGGTCGTGTTGACGTGTTGCCCGCCTGCCCCGGAAGATCGGTATGTATCAATCCGTATGTCAGCGGGGTTCACGTCAATCTCAATGTTGTCATCAACCACCGGGTAGACCCAAACAGAACAAAATGATGTGTGGCGTCGGGCTGACCCGTCAAACGGGGAAATACGAACTAGCCGGTGAACGCCGCTTTCAGATTTCAGCCAGCCATATGCGTTAGGGCCGCTTATTTTGTAAGTGGCAGATTTGATCCCCGCCTCTTCGCCTGCGGTCTCGGACTGAAGTTCAACTTTGTAGCCCTTCTTCTCTGCCCAGCGAACATACATCCGCGCAAGCATCGACGCCCAATCACAGCTTTCGGTGCCACCCGCACCAGAGTTAATTTCGAGAAAGCTGTCATTGCCGTCCGCTTCGCCGTCCAGCAGCGCTTCGATTTCTTTCTTTGCAGCCTTTTGTGCGAGCTTTTTCAGTGCATTTTCAGAGTCGCGAATGACCTCTTCGTCCTCTTCCATCTCACCCAGTTCGATCAGTTCGATGTTATCTGACATATCCTGTTCAATCGATGAGCAAACACCAATAGCGTCAACAAGCATCTGACGGTCGCGCATCAGTTTTTGCGCTTTTGCAGGATCATTCCACAAATCAGGGTCCTCAACGCGTGCGTTAAATTCCTCTAGCCGATGCTCTGCAGTTTCCCAGTCCAACCTTTGCTTTAGCAGCGCCAGTGACTTTTCAATTGCTTCAACAGCATTCTGTGTATCGGCCCGCATCAAGCTGCCCTTTTCTTGTTCGTCAGTACTGTGTGATAACAATGCTTGCCGGTATCAGCAAGATCAGTATAGCCCACCGGAACTTAGCGTTCCAAACGTTGCCCGCTCTCCGATACGTGCAGTATCACCGGTTGAGGTCGTGACAGTGCGATCAGTGATAAGGGCATCATCACCCGGCGCAAACAATGGCAGGTTAGCCCCCATGGCGAAACCACCATCAATCAGCGCACCCAAGCCAAAGATCGGCTCTTCACCGTCTCTGAAGTATTCAGCAACAACCATTTCGCCGCCCGCCTCATCCGGAAGGCGCTCTCCGGTGAACCGATCAATCTTGATGAAATGCCCACCTGGAGGAACCTCAAATTCACCACCACCATATTTGGCCGTTGCTTCCAGCATGAAACGATTGAAAACCGGGCCACACATGCTGGCCCCATATGCCCCGCGGCCCAACGGGCGCGGACGATCATGACCAATGTAGCAGCCCGCAACAATGTTAGAGGTGAAGCCAATGAACCAGACATCCTTTGCCTCGTTCGTGGTTCCGGTTTTACCAGCGACTGGCACGTTAAGTGTTATGCGTCCCGCTGCGGTGCCACGCTGCACCACGCCGCGCATCATCGACGTCAACTGATAGGCAGTGACAGCGTCCATCACCCGCTCGCGGTTTGACGTGACGCGCGGGGCGCGGCCACCTATCAGGCTTGCATGCTGACATTCCTCGCAAACACGCTGGTCATGCCTGTAGACAGTTTCGCCCCAGCGGTTCTGCACCCTGTCAACCAGCGTCGGTTCAACCCGTTCACCGCCATTTGCAAACATCGCATAAGCAGCAACCATCTTAAAAAGTGTCGTTTCTTCCGAGCCAAGCGCGTTCGAAAGATAAGGATTCATCCTGTCATAGACACCAAAACGCTCAGCATAAGAGGCGACAACCTCCATGCCGATTTCCTGCGCCAAGCGAACGGTCATCAGGTTCCGGGATTGTTCAATTCCCGTGCGTAGCGGTGTTGGACCATAATACTGATTTGAAGAGTTTTGGGGTCGCCAGATACCGGCACCTGTATCAACTTCGATAGGCGCATCAACGATGATCGTCGCAGGTGAAAACCCACTATCAAGCGCCGAGGCATAGACAAAAGGTTTGAACGATGAGCCGGGCTGCCGTGCAGCCTGTGTCGCGCGATTAAATACCGAATGCTGGTAGGAAAATCCGCCCTGCATTGCGATAACCCGCCCGGTGTTCACGTCCATCGCGACGAAACCACCCTGTACTTCGGGAATTTGCCGCAAGGTCCAGCGAATGAACGAGCCATCTTCATCCTTGAACATTGCCCGCACATGGACGACGTCACCAACGTCGACCAGATCACCGACATTGCGCGCGGTATTTGAAAGGCTGCCGTCTTCGCGTAGCTTTTTAGCCCAGGTCACATCGTTGGGCGGAATCCAATGGCCGTCTTCATCTTCTTCGACCTCTTCGATTCCGATCCTTGCATGTGTCTCACCAACTTCGAGAACGACAGCAGGGAACCATCCCTCGATATCACGCGGAACGTCAGCTTCAGAAAGCGCTTCGCGCCAGGTTTCTTCGTCTTTCAGAAGATCACTTGCAATTGTAACGCCTGTGCCTCGCCAAACCCCTTGGGTGCGATCATATTCTTCCAAACCACGACGCAGAGATTGCGCCGCGACAGGTTGCAATTCCGGGTCAACCGTGGCGCGCACTGTGTACCCTTCAGTAAAGAATTCACCTTCACCGAAATCTCTGCTGAGTTGGCGCCGTATTTCATCTGTGAAATAATCACGCGGAGGCAAAGAGGCACGAAATGCCGGATAATCACCATTCTGTACTGAAAGAAGCGGCTTGGCTTCTTCAGCCTCATAGGTCGCCTGATCGATGTAGCCGTTCTCAAACATCTCCTGCAGGACAAAGTTACGACGCCCGGTTGCGCGTTCAGTCTGCAACACCGGGTGGTAGTCGTAAGGCGCCTTTGGCAGGCTTGCCAAATATGCGGCTTCACCGGCGCTGAGTTCCGTCAATGTTTTGTTAAAGTAGGTCTGTGCGGCAGACATCGCCCCAAAACTTCTGAAACCAAGATCAATCTCGTTCAGATAAATCTCCAGAATTTTTTCGCGGCTGATGGTGTTCACCAAGCGGTTTGCAAGAATAATTTCCTGTATTTTGCGTTCGATCGTTCTTTCCCCACCTAGCAGCATGTTCTTTGCGACTTGCTGCGGAATTGTCGAAGCCCCGCGAAGACGGCCACCGCGTGTCTGGATCGCCTCTAAAATTGCGGCTGCGATTCCGCGAACGTCAAACCCGCGATGGGTATAGAAATTCTTGTCTTCCGCAGAAATAAACGCGTGCTTAACCAGTTCTGGAATTTCTTCTATCGGTGCAAAAAGCCTGCGTTCCTGCGCAAATTCATCGATGATACGTCCTTCACCCGAGTAAATCCGGCTGATTGTCGGCGGTGTGTATTGTGCCAATTGTTCGTGGTTCGGCAAATCGCGGCTGTACATCCAGAAAATAGAGACGACGCCCAATACAGCCATGACCGCACCGATCGTCAGCCAACTGAAGATTGCGCCAAAAAAGGACATTATAAACCGGATCAAGACGGCGCTCCTATTCGTATTCCTGCTCTATATAGGCGCGCAGCGGCGCAGGGTCAAAAGAGATCAGCTATTTAGTGCCTGCTAATCACATCACAATAAACTTCAGGTTTCTCTTCTCAGTAAACCTGTTACCGGGCGCTAGGAGTTACCTACTGCCGAATAAGCTGGGCTTCGGCGGCGTCTGCCTTGGCCCATTCCTGCAGCGCGCTGGTGATACCTGCAACTGCCTTGCTGCGCCATTCTTCAGACTGAAGGTTTTCCAGGTCTTTCGAACTGGAAAGAAACCCAAGCTCTATCAAAACTGAAGGTATATCCGGGGCTTTCAGAACAGAAAAGCCAGCCGTAAGTCGGGGGTGTTTGTACATCTCGCCCACGGACTGCATGATCCCCTCGACCAGAGCATTCGCCAGCCTGTCATTTCGTGGCGCGGTATCACGCCTTGCAAGATCCATCAAAACTGACGCAATCACATCGTCCTGATCGGAAAGGTCAACACCTGCAAGCAGATCTTCACGATCATGACGTTCCGCCAAACGTGCCGATGCTTCATCAGTTGCCGTATCGGAAAGCGTATAGATCGTAGCACCGCTTGCGCGCCCCTCTGGCAAAATATCTGCGTGCAAAGATAAAAACACATCGGCCCTCGCGGCGCGGGCAATCGAAACGCGTGCTTCCAGAGGAACGAAAACATCAGAGTCGCGCGTCAGCAATACTTCAAACCCGCCCGTACGGATCAAGGATTCCTTAAGGCTGCGTGCAAAGGTCAGCATAAGGTTGGCTTCGCTCAACCCCTCGCGTTCTGCGCCCGGGTCAATTCCACCGTGCCCCGGATCAAGAACAACGACAAGAGGACGATCCCCGGTCTGCCTTTGGATTGGCTGTTCCAGAGCTTCCCCTTCAAATTGTCCCCAAATCGCCGCGTCAGGTACCCCAGCAGACGCTGCAAAGGTTTCAGCGCTCGTTGGTGTTAACCTTAACTGCACAACTGCGCTGCCTTCGGATGGATTTGTCTCCATTCCGGCTTGCTCCACCCACATAGGTTCTGAAAGCTGCACAACAAGCCGGGACCAGCCGGGGCGAAAAAGGCCGGATCGAAGATCGACGATATGAGAAGATTCAGTAAAGGCGTCACGGTTCAAACCGCTCCAGTCGACTTCTCGAAAGTCAATAACCAGACGGGTTGGGTCTGTCAGGGTAAACAACCGGAAAGGCACCGCCTGTGTCAGCGCAATATCGATTTCAAGGGACCCGTCAATATCTTCAACCGTTGTTGCGCCGCTGTCGACACGGGCAAGCGCCGAAAGCTGCTGCGCTTGTGCTGCCCCCGTCAGAAAGACCATGGCCAACACAAACCGTGCCGTTTTGCACAGGAATCGTTTAAAAATACTGCTCATGCCGGGCTCTTGTTTTCCGCCCTCTCTCTGGGGCTGCTTATCCTCAGTATAAGCTTTTGTCTGAAGCAAGTCACCTGCCACGCGTTGCCATGAATTTTTGCAAGCGCTTCAATCCCTCTTTGATATCTGCTGTTGATCGGGCATAGGAAAAACGCAGGGTCCCTACCCCACGAACTGGATCAAAATCCATCCCTGGAGTTACCGCAACACCGGCCTTTTCAAGTATTTCTGCTGCAAAAGCACGGCTGTCATCCGTGTAGGCACTTACATCTGCGTAAAAATAGAAAGCGCCATCAGGCGGAGCGATCTTCGTGAACCCAGCCTTGGGCAGACCGTCCTGCATCAGTTTGCGGTTTTTGGCGTAAACTTCGAAATTGGTTGTCAGTTCATCGTCACAATCGATTGCGGCCAATGCTGCAACCTGCGCTGCGTGTGGCGCACAGATAAACATATTCTGTGCCAGCCGTTCTATCGTTCGAACATGATCATCCGGAACAACCATCCAGCCAACACGCCAGCCGGTCATCGAAAAGTATTTTGAGAAAGAATTGATGACATAGACCTCGTCCGAGATCTCCAGAGCGGAAACCACCCGCCCCTCGTACTGAATTCCATGGTAAATTTCGTCCGAAATGAAGGCCATATTTTTCGCCTGACAGGCCTTGATAAGCGCGGCAAGCGCATCACGATTCAGCATTGTTCCAGAGGGGTTTGCCGGCGAAGCAACGATCAAACCGTCCAAATCTATACCTGAAAAATCTTCGGGCACCGGTTGCAAGCGATTTTCTGCCGAGGTTTGCAACCCAACTGGAACCAGATCAAGAGCCTTTAATATCTGACGGTAAGATGGATAACCCGGCTCACCCAGGGCAACCTTCTCTCCGGCTTCAAACAATGCTGTGAACGCCAGGATAAACGCACCGGATGATCCCGGCGTCACAATAATGCGCGCGGGGTCGACAGTTACGCCATACCAGTCCTTATAAAGAAGGGCGATGCGGCTGCGTAGCGCTGGCAAGCCCAGAGCAACGGTATAGCCCAGAGACTCTGTTTCCATGGCCTCTGCCAAAGCTTTACGCGCTGCGCGTGGCGCCGGTGTTCCGGGTTGCCCAACTTCCATGTGGACAATGTGGCGCCCGGCCTTTTCAGCCTTGCGCGCTGCCTCCATCACATCCATCACAATGAAGGGATCAACTGAACCACGCCTTGAACTTCGCATCAAACCCTCCTTACACTGCGTCTAGCTGGTGTTGTTCCAGCGCGGAAGCATAAGGTCAATGGCAGGCAGAGTTCTTATTTTCTTAACTGCAGTTGGATTGGCGTTTGTTGCGATATTGCAGCCAGCGCGCGCTCAGGGTTTGATACGCGATGCTGAAATAGAATACTCGCTTCAGCAACTGGCGCGACCTCTTCTAAATGCTGCCGGTCTTTCCCCAAACAGGGTGAAAGTTTACGTCCTTGCTGACAGCTCGTTGAACGCTTTCGTGATCGACAGCGAACATATCTTTGTTCACTCTGGGCTGATACTGAAACTTCAAAAACCCGAAATGTTGCAAGCTGTCTTTGCACACGAGATCGCACATATCGCAAACGGCCATATCACACGCCGACTTACAAATGCCGCGAACTCACGCACAGCAGCGGGGCTTGGTATTTTGCTCTCAGCAGCTGTCGCCGCAACCGGAAACGGCCAGGCCGCCGCAGGTGTTGCTGCCGGGACCAGCGGGACCGCGCAGCGGCTGTTTCTGGCACACACCCGGAGCGAGGAAAGCTCTGCCGATCAGTCGGGTGCCCGTTTCATGGCAAGCGCTGGCGTAGACCCCGCTGCAATGATTGAAGTGCTCGAGATTTTCAGAGGCCAGGAAGCATTGGCTGTGTCACGGCAAGACCCTTACGCACAATCGCATCCGTTGTCTCGGGACAGGCTGCGTGCAGCGCGGGGATATGCCGCCGCGTATACACCTCGTAACAACCCGGAAAACAACAACGCGTACTGGTTCGCACGGGCGCGCGGCAAACTTGAAGCCTTCATCCGCAATCCTTCCAGCACGCTTCGTAAAATCGACCGTAACGATAATTCGGATATTGCGTTGATGCGCCGCGCGGTTGCGTATCATAGAATGCCTAACCGTTCAAAAGCTCTGGAAAACATCAATGCGCTGGCCGCGCGACGCCCGTCTGATCCTTTTGTTCACGAACTCCTGGGCCAAATACACCTTGAATCCCGTGATGCGCGTTCTGCCGTTCGTGCCTATAGCCGGGCTGTTGAATTATCTCCACGACATCCGCTTTTACTTGCTGGGTATGGTCGGGCTCTTTTGGCACTCGATACAGCAGATGGCAATCGGCGCGCATTGCGGGTTCTTGAACAGGCGCGCGCGCGCGACGCACAACAACCGCGCATGTTGCGCGACCTTGCCGTCGCCTACGCCAAATCCGGCAATAACGGCATGGCATCATTGACAACTGCAGAACGTTACGCTCTTTTAGGGCGACTTTCAGATGCACGCATACACGCTACACGTGCTGAAGCGTTACTACCCAGAGGTTCAACAGGCTGGAACCTCGCTCAGGATGTGTTAAGAGCGGCAGACGCCGCAACCCAACGGAGATAAAAATGTTCCGCACCTTCTTTACCACCGCTCTTGTGGCACTTTTCTTTTTGACAGTGACTGCAGCATCACCTGCGAACGCGCTTGATCTATCCTCTATGACCGATGAAGAGCGGGCAGCTTTTCAAACAGAAGTCCGTGCTTATCTTTTGGAACACCCAGAGGTGATTATGGAAGCGGTAGCCGTCCTTGAACAACGTCAGGCCGAACAGCAATCTGCAGCGGACGAAAACTTGGTCCGGGTTAATTCCGACGCTCTTTTCAACGATGGGTATTCCTTTGTCGGTGGCAATCCGAACGGGGACATCACGATTGTCGAGTTTGCAGATTATCGCTGTGGCTATTGCCGCCGGGCGCATCCTGAACTTAATGAGCTACTTGCAAGCGACGGCAATATACGCCTGATCGTAAAGGAGTTTCCGATCCTCGGGGAACAATCTGTGCTCGCGTCGCGGTTTGCTATTTCAACGTTGCAACTGGCAGGGCCCGAAAAATATGCAGTGGTGAATGATGTACTGATGACCTTCCGAGGCGACGTAAGCGTGGATTCACTCGGGCGTATCGCGGCGGAACTCGGGCTCGATTTTGAAGCAATTTCCGCACGGATGAACAGTGACGAGGTTTCCAAGGTAATCTCTGACACCTACGCGCTTGGCCAACGAATGCAAATCAGCGGCACCCCAACTTTCATCCTGGAGGATGAATTGTTGCGCGGTTATCTGCCTCTTGAAGCGATGCGCGAATTGGTTGCCGCGGCGCGCAAGGGATAGGCTAAGCTTTTATTCAGCCGCCTCTTTGGCTGCTTGTTCGGCCTCAATTGCGGCGGCCTTTTCCTCGACTAGCCCGACGATATGCTCGACCATCTGATCGTTGCTAAGTTTGTGGCTTTGTGCGCCGGCGAGGTAAACCATACCAGCGTCCTTGCCTCCACCGGTAAAACCAATATCGGTCATCAAAGCCTCGCCCGGCCCGTTAACCACGCACCCGATTATTGAAAGGCTGAGCGACGTTGTAATGTGCGCCAGGCGGTCTTCCAGTTTCTCCACGGTCTTGATCACATCAAAGCCCTGACGCGCGCAACTGGGGCAGGAAATGATTGTAACGCCCCTGTGGCGCAGGCCGAGCGATTTCAGAATTTCGAAGCCAACTTTCACTTCTTCCACAGGATCGGCAGACAGGCTGACGCGCACCGTATCGCCAATGCCCATCCAAAGAAGATTGCCAAGCCCGATTGCAGATTTGATCGTACCGGACCTTAGTCCCCCAGCCTCGGTTATACCAAGATGGATGGGTGCGTCTGTTGCCTCTGCCAGTGATTGATACGCGGCGGCTGACAGGAACACATCTGACGCTTTGACGCTGATCTTAAACTCGTGGAAATCATTATCCTGAAGAATTTTGATATGCTCCAGACTACTTTCGACCATGGCTTCCGGGCAAGGTTCCGCGTACTTCTCCAACAGGTGACGCTCCAGGCTTCCGGCATTCACGCCGATGCGAATTGAACAGCCATGATCTTTGGCCGCCCGGATCACTTCTTTCACGCGGTCCTGATTTCCGATATTGCCGGGGTTTATCCGAAGACATGCTGCGCCTGCCTCTGCTGCCTCAATCGCGCGCTTGTAGTGGAAATGAATGTCAGCAACGATTGGTACAGGGCTTTCACGCACGATTTCGCGCAACGCTGCTGTAGACGCCTCGTCAGGGGTTGAGACGCGAACAATATCTGCACCGGCTTCCGCGCAGTCGACGATTTGTTTGATCGTCGCTTTGGCGTCCGACGTGTCAGTATTGGTCATCGTTTGCACAGCAATTGGTGCATCCCCACCAATCGGGACATTACCGACAAATATCTGACGGGATTTTCGACGATATACATCGCGCCATGGGCGCACTGGGTTGAGCGACATCGGCCGTCTCCGCCAAATTGGTAAGTTTCGTTTTAGATAAGGGATGGTCACGCCAAGGGCAACGGCCAAAGCTCGTAAGCTCAGGCTCTATTCACCAGCGGTTGGCTGAACTTCTGCTTGAGCGGTTTGCGCTTCTGCAACCATACGCGCCAAATCAGAATCCTGGTTGAGGTCAGCGATGCTATAAGTTTCGGTCAGTTTTTCAGCAGTCAGAACAATATTGGACGTCACGATACCGTCTGGGCCGCTCGGCCCATAATGCTGTCCGTTCACCGCGAAATAAATAGCGCCGGATTCGCCCACGCGCAAAACTGGCGGTTCTTCCGTTTGGGGTAAGACATACTCTTCACCCGCATCCATGACTTTCTCAAAAATCACAGTCCCGCCTGCACCGCGAACCCGTACCCAAGCAGGACGTGCTGCAACCAGTACAAGTTCCGGGGCGTCATCTGCTACGACCTGAATGGAAGTGTCTTCTTCCGTCGCCACGTTTATTTGTGCTGTCTGGGTCGTCGACGGTAAAACCTGGGTGTCGGCAGCAAGACCTGCAAAAGTCCCAAATCGAGCCGGGTCGAGAGCAACGATCGGTCCGTCGCGGGCAACCAGCACGGGCACATCAAGCGCTTCTGGCCGATAAAGCCGCTCTAGCGCTTCTGCATTTGGTGACTGCGTCTCAGTCTCGCCGCTTGCGACAATAATGTTGCTGGTGCCAACCAGTGGGTCAATGCTTGTTGCGATACCGGGTGTTTGTTCCACAGGAATAAACTGGACTTGCTGTACTTCTCGTAAAACTGTCCAACCACCAAAGCCAATCAGCCCGATCAGCGCAGCTAAGACTGCGATTGAACCTAATGCACCGGGTTCGACCTGTGAGAACATCGCGTCGCCACGCGGAACAAAGCTTACGTTCGGATCAGCAAAAGGATCACGAGGGGGTTTGATCCCAGAAAGTTTCTCTGCGCGCCTTGATTTTGCTGTGGACGCCTGAACGGACATCCCGTGGGCCGTTTCAAAATTGCTTTCCTTGCAAAAAGTCGAGAAAGCATTGTCTGGGTCCATGCTCAGATATCGTGCATATGATCGCACATATCCCGCGATAAAACCGGGCGTTTCAAACGCGCTTGGGTCGCAGTTTTCGATAGCGGCAATGTATGTAGCTTTGATTTTCAGCTCTCGCTGCACATCCAACAGGGATTTTCCCATCGTTGCGCGTTCGCCGCGCATGATGTCACCAAGGCGCAGGTCGAAATCATCAAAGCCCTTAAGCGCTTCGGTTTCGGCCTCTCTAGGCGACAATATCCGCCCGATCATCTGCCCTGCCCCTGACATGTACTTCGTTATCCCTAAATGATCGACGCCTGCCCCAAAGCCGACCTACTTAGTCAACAATATCACAGAGCAATCGATTCGACACCAGCCTATAGGTTAACCTGTTAGTTCGGCACGATTTAGCGCACATTGCGACCACAATGCGTCAAGCCCGCGAACAAGCGCATCCATTTCCTTTGGGCCGTGCACTGGGGACGGTGTAAAACGAAGCCTTTCGGTACCACGAGGAACAGTCGGGAAATTGATTGGTTGCGCGTAAATACCGTGATCTTCCAATAACTTATCAGAAATCATTTTACACTTTACGGGGTTGCCGACATGCACCGGAACAATGTGACTGCCATGGTCGATAATTGGTAAACCCAACCCTTTAAGGCGTGTCTTTAAAATTTTCGCCTGCGTTTGCTGTTGCTCGCGCAATGTGCCGTCATTCTTCAAATGGCGCACCGAAGCTGTCGCACCCGCAGCAACTGCGGGAGGTAGTGAGGTCGTGAAAATAAAGCCCGGCGCATAAGAGCGAATCGCATCTACCATCTTGGCGCTTGCAGCAATATAGCCGCCCATCACGCCAAAGGCTTTCGCCAGCGTACCATTGATAATATCGATGCGATGCATCAGGCCGTCACGCTCTGCAACACCCGCACCTCTTGGTCCGTACATACCTACGGCATGCACTTCGTCAATGTAGCTTAACGCATTAAATTCTTCTGCAAGATCAAGTAGTTCCCTGATCGGCCCAAAGTCGCCGTCCATCGAGTAAATGGACTCAAACGCAATTACCTTTGGTGCCTCTGGGTCCAATCTTTCCAGGATCTCACGCAGATGCGCAACATCGTTATGTCTGAAAATGTGCTTCTCTGCGCGACCGTTCCGAACGCCTTGAATCATTGATGCATGGTTAAGCTCATCCGACAAAATTATCAGCCCCGGGAAGAGCTTTGGCAGAGTCGAAAGCGTCGCGTCATTTGCGATGTAAGCCGAGGTAAAGACCAGCGCAGCTTCTTTATGGTGAAGGTCTGCGAGCTCTGCCTCAAGCTCTTTGTGGTACACGGTTGTACCGGAAATGTTGCGCGTTCCGCCCGAGCCAGCCCCAACGTTGTCCAGCGCCTCATGCATCGCGTCCAACACTGCCGGGTGTTGACCCATACCCAGATAATCGTTTCCGCACCAGACAGTTACAGGCTGTTCTTCACCGTCCGGACGGCGCCACGTCGCGTGTGGAAATGCGCCGCGCTTGCGTTCGATATCGATGAACGTGCGATAACGGCCTTCTTCGTGAAGACGTTCGATCGCAAGGTCGAGTTTGGCCGTATAGTCCACTGACGAATCTCCCGGGTATGGTACGGCGTGTTGACTAGCCGCTTTTTGCTCCGAAGCCGAGACCCCGGTTTAGTTTTGTGTACGAAAAAATCAACTGTGACACCAGTAATAGTAAGTAATCAGAATGTAACAATCTGTCGCGGGGTTTTGATTTGCCAGATTGCATCTTTCTGTTATTTGGACGACCCGCAGTCGGCCGCACTGTAACAATCCATTTCCTACAATGTAGCACACGTTTCCGCTGGTTGCGATTTCAGGAAGTTTACTGGCTTTGCACAACCAGTTTCCGTGCGTCTCTGGACATACTTGCACGCCTTGATAGGGTTGCCAAAATTCCAGCATCGATCAGGAGCACCCCCGATGAGTCTCGACGCCGTTCTTTCCCGAATTGACCAGGATCTTGAGGCGGCGACAGACCGTCTTCTGACCTTGCTGCGCATTCCATCAATCTCGACAGACCCAGCCTTTAAAGCAGATTGCGACGCCGCGGCTGACTGGCTGGTGGAAGACCTGACATCCATTGGCTTTGACGCCACGAAACGTAAAACACCCGGCCATCCGATGGTTGTCGCGCATGATACTGAAGTAGCTGATAACGCGTCTCCGCACCTTATGTTTTACGGTCACTATGATGTGCAACCTGTCGATCCACTCGACCTTTGGGATACTCCGCCATTTGAACCTGCGATCGAAGATACCGCTAAAGGCCGGGTAATTCGTGGCCGCGGGTCCTCTGATGACAAGGGTCAACTCATGACATTTGTCGAAGCGTGCCGCGCCTGGAAAGCAGTTAACGGGACGCTGCCCGCACGCATCTCATTCTTTTTCGAAGGCGAGGAAGAATCCGGTTCCCCCTCTCTCGTGCCATTCATGACGGAAAACGCAGATGAGCTGCGCTCTGATGTGGCGTTGATCTGCGATACTGGGCTCTTTGGGCACGACACGCCGGCTATTGTGACAATGCTGCGTGGCCTGCTTGGCGAGGAGTTGACGATCACCGGCCCCAGCAAAGATTTGCATTCCGGCATGTATGGTGGTGTTTCGATGAACCCGGCCCGCGTTCTGGCCCGTATCATCGCAGGTCTGCATGATGATGAGGGGCGTGTCACAGTTGATGGCTTTTACGATGATGTTCCGGAACTGCCCAACTCTCTGCGTGCGCAGTGGGAAGATCTGAACTTTGATCACAAAAGTTTTTTGGGTGAAGTCGGCCTGTCTGTTCCCGCCGGTGAGACGGGGCGTAGCCCGCTTGAAATGATCTGGTCGCGTCCGACCTGCGAAGTGAATGGCCTTTGGTCGGGCTACACTGGTGACGGCTTTAAAACCGTTCTGCCCTCGCAGGCCAGCGCCAAAATCAGCTTTCGCCTCGTCGGACAACAGGACCCGCTCAAAATTCGTGAAAGTTTTCGCGCCTATGTACAGTCGATGTTGCCTCAAGATTGCAGCGTTGACTTCAAAGACCACGGCGCATCGCGTGCTGGTCATATGTCAACAGATCACCCGGCCTTTGAGCAAGCCCGCATAGCCCTGTCCGAAGAATGGCCAAACACGGCAGCCTACGTCGGTTGTGGTGGATCAATCCCCATCGCCGGTCACTTCAAGAATATCCTGGGCGTTGATGCCATGCTGGTCGGATTTGGCCGTGATGACGATCAGATCCATTCTCCGAACGAGAAATATGATCTGGAGAGCTTTCACAAAGGCATCCGCAGCTGGGCGCGTATTCTTGACGCCATGTCAAAATAAAGCGAAAAATTCAAAGAAAAATGGCGCGGTTGACGGGACTCGAACCCGCGACCCCCGGCGTGACAGGCCGGTACTCTAACCAACTGAGCTACAACCGCGCGTTTTACGCTTTGAACTCTCTTGGGCTGGGCAGTGGCGCGGTTGACGGGACTCGAACCCGCGACCCCCGGCGTGACAGGCCGGTACTCTAACCAACTGAGCTACAACCGCTCGCTGCCCGCCCGAGGTTAAACCCAAGCGTGAGGTGCGTTCTAAGCGCGGCGGGCTTCCCCGTCAAGCGGCCATAGCATGTAATTTAAGCGCCTCGTGAAGATTTCTTTCTGACAATTCCATCTTCCCTCTTGTGTAAGCTTTTTTTTAGCTGTCAGAACATCTCACTTAAGCGCCATGAACTGTAAAACAGACCGGAACATTCTTAGTATCCAGCCCAGTTTCCGGGAAACAGAAGAAGATCCAAAACCCACTCAACGAAGTTTACGAAAGACCGCAGGTTTTCGTAGATTTCAGCGTGTTCACACTGAACGAATGTGCCCTGAAATTAAGTAAATATTTCGCTTTAATCTACACGCCGCAACGCAATGCAGCCCTTTGTAGACTGGTAAAACACATAGATAAAAAACACTTTGGGCACTATTCCCAAAACCAGAAGCGGGATGCTGGTGGTAAAAGAAAAATAGAGCAGATCAAGACAAGCGACAAGCACGAGCACCACACCTGCAAAAATCCAGTATTTACGTAGCGCTAACGCAAAGACGACAAGGATGATCGCAAAAACTGCGATTCCGGCAATCTTACAATACACTAAAAAGTCGAAACTGCCCGCTCCCGCCAATGGCAGCACTGTATTAAGTAATGAAAACAAGCTGGTAATTGTCAGGATAGCAGCGATAACGACACCGTTTTTAACTGCGAGTTCGGCTTGTTCTTTTTTCAATGTAGAGCCTATCGCCGTTCTTCTTAAAGAAATATTTGGTTGTTATAATACTACCTTAGCTAGAAAACAATAAAAACCAAATTTGCGTCACAGCTTTCGATTCCTGCACAGAATAAATCTGAAATGGGCTAAGAAATGATGGTGGGTGATGAGAGGCTCGAACTCCCGACATCTTCGGTGTAAACGAAGCGCTCTACCAACTGAGCTAATCACCCGTCCGACCGTCTGATAAACCAAGTTGCCTCTGGTCTGCAAGCCCTCTTTCGCTGAATTTAGTTTCGTTCAAAACAATTTTACGAAGTAAACGAGAGTGGATCGGAAATCGGGAAACATATGCAACGATAAAGATATCCTCTGTTAGTCTTTGATGGTTTTAATTCTTTGATTTAAACGGCTTGCTCAGACATCTTAAGGAAGGTTTTTGCAATTCCCTAACTGCTACTGACAGCAACAAAGACTTTTTATGACACGCACTTCCTTGTCAGGACATACAGGCAAACTAAATTGATCTTGTTAGCCCCATGGAATCGGGCACCGTTTGAAACAAAATATGCGTTGAAACACAGCGCTTTATCAACGCACAGAGGATTTAAGTTTGTCGATCTGCCTTTGGTTTCAGCTTTCTCTAAGGCAGGTTTCTGCACCATTTTCCAGCCTGTAGATGCATCCCTGCCCGCGTTCCAGCTTGTCCATCTCATCGATTGGCAGATCAAGAACCAAGCCACGTAAAACGCAGCCCGTTATGCCGTGCGTTATGATTGCTGTCGGCCTTGTCAGTTCCTGTAACACAGACAGACACCGGTCGTGCAAATCGTCAAAACGTTCGCCGCCGGGTGTATTCAGGAATAAATCAAATTCCGTGACAAAATCTTCCATCGGATTCGGAAACTCTTCCCGAATGACGGCGCGTGTCTGCCCCTCCCACTCTCCTGCAAAAACCTCTTGAACACGATCTTCAAACGTCAGAGAAAGATCCAGCCCCTCGGTGGCGATTTCCGCAGTCCTGCGCGCGCGGCCCTGTGGGCTGCTAATTACAGTCAAATCAGGATAATCCGTATGAACCTGTGCCAGCAGCCGCCTTTGTATTTGCGCCTGCTGAATGCCGAGGTCAGTCAGTGGTGAATCCTGCCTGCCTTGCAGTCGACCTTCGAGATTCCACTTTGTTTGACCGTGGCGCAAAATGAAAAGTGGTGGAAAATGCACCCTCGGCTCCCGTATTTTACCTAGGAAATGCTTTGACAGAATATCATTCGGTCAAAGAAACAAGGTACAGATCATCGCTTCATCAATAAAATTTACTATTCAGCAGCATCAATCAGTGGATTAACAAGTGGCGTTGTCCAACTGTCAGATTGGCGAATGCGGCATGTGAAGACTTTTGCGCCAGGCTGCTCTTTTGTCCGTTTTACTTTCACCTTTCCAAATGGTGGCAAAACGAAATCATCGCCATCAGCCAGAGACGCACCCAGAACCGCTAGCATTGCTTCGATTACAGGTTTCGCATCTTTCTTTTTGATACCGGACCGCGCAACAACCCTTTCGATCAGTTCTTTCTTACGAAGCTCTCTCACTTCTCCGATTTGCACTGAATCGCTCGCCGTAGTCGCGACAACAGCTGCCGTTTTCGTAGCTGCGGTTTTCACTGCTGCTTCCGGGCTTACCGAAACCATTGTTGCAGGTTTCGCCGTCGCCGCGGGCTTTTTCGCTGATCTGACACTGGTCGGTTTTTTTCGTGTCTTTACTGAGCGGGTTTTTGTGGTTGTCTTTACCATTGCCTAACTGGACCTCACTGTTTTTGATTTTAACGTCACCTTAGCGCGAATAGTGCGGACAATCCACCTTGGTAATGTCGGCACCAAACAAAAACATTCAAAATATGGTGTTGTGGGAAGGTCGTGAAACGAAAAAGGCGCGCCTGATCTGGCGCGCCTTTCTGTCAGACTGTCAGCCTATTAGTGGGCCGCACCATGTGTTGTATTCTGTGCGCCACTCTGACCGGAGATCGCAGCTTTTGCTGCTGCCGCATCTTCAGCTTCCTGATCCCATTCAACTGGCTTAGGGACTTCTGCCAAAGCGTGTTTCAGAACCTCTGAAACATGCGAAACCGGTATGATCCGCAAACCGTCTTTTACGTTATCCGGTATTTCCGGCAGGTCTTTGGCGTTTTCCTGAGGAATAAGCACGGTCTTAACGCCGCCCCTCAAAGCTGCCAGAAGCTTTTCCTTAAGCCCACCGATTGCAAGCACATTACCTCGGAGCGTTACCTCGCCCGTCATCGCAATATCCTTTTTCACCGGAATTCCAGTAAGCACGGAAACGATAGATGTGACCATGCCTACACCGGCTGAAGGGCCGTCCTTTGGTGTCGCCCCTTCTGGCACGTGAACATGGATATCGACCTTTTCAAAGACGGGCGGCTTTATGCCCAGTTCAGGACTGATAGAGCGCACAAACGAACTTGCCGCTTCGATGCTTTCTTTCATCACATCGCCGAGCTTGCCGGTCGTCTTCATCCGACCTTTGCCAGGCAACTTCAGCGCTTCGATCGAAAGCAACTCTCCGCCCACGGAGGTCCAGGCCAAGCCGGTTACGACGCCGACCTGATCTTCCTGTTCAGCCAGTCCATAACGGAAACGTTTGACACCAAGATACTCTTCAAGGTTTTCCGGTGTTATAACAACGGTTTCCTCTTCTTTCTTGATAATTCTTGTTACCGCCTTACGGGTTAGTTTCGCGATCTCGCGCTCCAGATTTCGAACACCAGCTTCGCGCGTATAGGTACGGATCATTTCCATTAAGGCCGCGTCGGTCAGTTCAAATTCGCCTTTTTTCAGGCCGTGGTTTTTGATCTGTTTTGCGATCAGGTGTTGCTTGGCGATCTCGGCTTTTTCGTCCTCTGTATAGCCAGACAGAGGAATAATCTCCATCCGGTCAAGCAGCGGGCTTGGCATGTTGTAGCTGTTCGATGTGGTCAGGAACATCACGTTCGACAGATCATATTCCACTTCCATGTAGTGGTCGGTGAAGGTCGAGTTCTGTTCCGGATCAAGCACCTCAAGCATTGCACTTGCAGGGTCGCCCCTGAAATCCTGACCCATCTTGTCGATCTCGTCGAGCAAGATAAGCGGGTTCGTCGTTTTCGCTTTTTTCAACGCCTGAATGATCTTACCGGGCATAGACCCAATGTAAGTCCTGCGGTGTCCCCGAATTTCGCTTTCATCACGTACACCACCCAGTGAAATACGGATGAATTCACGCCCGGTCGCGCGTGCAACCGATTTACCAAGGCTGGTTTTACCCACGCCAGGAGGGCCGACCAAACACAGGATTGGGCCCTTCAGTTTTACTGAGCGTTGCTGAACAGCAAGATATTCGACAATCCGTTCCTTGACCTTCTCAAGGCCGTAGTGGTCGTCATCCAGAACCTTTTGCGCATTCCCAAGATTCTTTTTAACCCGCGACTTTACACCCCAGGGAATGGAAAGCATCCAATCAAGATAGTTGCGCACAACGGTCGCCTCTGCCGACATCGGAGACATTGATTTCAGCTTTTTAAGCTCAGCATCCGCTTTTTCGCGGGCTTCCTTGCTCAGCTTGGTCTCCTCGATGCGGGCTTCGAGTTCTGCGATTTCGCTAGCACCCTCTTCGCCGTCGCCCAGTTCCTTCTGAATGGCTTTCATTTGCTCATTCAGATAGTATTCACGTTGCGTACGCTCCATCTGGCTTTTGACGCGGGTTTTGATCTTTTTCTCGACCTGCAGAACACTCATTTCGCCCTGCATCAGGCCGTATACTTTTTCGAGCCGTTCTGCCACGTCCAGCGTTTCCAAAAGCTCCTGCTTTTGGTCCACTTCAACGCCCAGATGCCCGGCGACCAGATCAGCAAGCTTGTCACTTTCGCGGCTTTCAGCAACGGCTGCCAGTGCTTCTTCCGGTATATTTTTCTTTATCTTCGCGTAGCGTTCGAACTCTTCGCCGACAGAGCGCACCAAAGCTTCGACAGATGCAGGATCACCTGGTGTTTCTTCCAGAAACTCAGCTTGTGCTTCGAAGAAATTATCGTTCTCCAGGTATTCGGTGATGCTCACGCGGTTGCGCCCCTCGACCAGCACCTTCACGGTACCGTCAGGCAATTTCAGCAATTGCAAAACATTCGCAAGTACACCGACCTGATAAATGCCTTCTGCCTCTGGGTCATCAATGCTGGGGTCAATCTGGCTAGACAGCAATATCTGTTTGTCGTCCTGCATCACCTCTTCTAGTGCGCGGACAGATTTTTCGCGCCCAACAAAAAGCGGTACGATCATATGTGGAAACACCACAATATCGCGCAGCGGCAGGACAGGATATGATTGGTTGAGTTGCTCGTGCATGCTCTTTCCTTCTTTGCAAGAAGACGCGTGTCCCGGCTTGGCGGCAACACATTGGTCTTCTCCGGTCTGGTTTTAGGAAGTGGGGCTTGTTCGCCCTTCTTTCAACCCGGACTCATTCAGTTGGACGTTACTTTGCACGCACTGATTGCCGGGGGCAAGGGAGCAGTCTGCAAAACGTCAGGATTTCCGCCTAAAAACCAAAATCTCAGCTACTGTTTCCCCCTGCATTACAAAGGCTCGATGTCGCCTTCAGTTCGTTGAGAAAAAAATGTTTTCTGAAACGCGTCAAAACGATTTTCTTGAATTGCATCGCGCATTCCCTGCATCAATTCCTGATAATAGTGCAGGTTATGCCAGGTCAGCAGCATGCCAGAGATCATTTCCTGTGCTCGAAATACGTGGTGCAGATAGGCGCGGCTGTAATTTGAACAGGCCGGACATGTACATTCCTCGTCGAGCGGTCGCGGATCATCCTGATGACGTGCATTCTTTATGTTTACGACGCCGTGGCGCGTAAAAACCTGCCCCGTGCGGCCCGAACGTGAGGGCAGAACGCAATCCATCATATCGATACCACGGGCAACCGCCCCCACGATATCATCTGGCTTGCCAACCCCCATCAAATAACGTGGTTTATCCGCAGGCAGCATGTCTGGTGCATAGTCCAATACGTCAAACATTGTGGCCTGGCCCTCACCCACAGCGAGCCCACCGATCGCATATCCATCAAATCCAATTTCCTTTAGTTTTTCGGCGCTTTCGGCGCGTTGCTCAGAAAAAATGCTGCCTTGCTGGATGCCAAACAGTGCATATCCCGGCCGGTCACCAAAGGCCGCGCGCGAACGTTCGGCCCAACGCATCGACATGCGCATACTTTCAAGCGAAACCTTCTCTTCTGCCGGAAACGGTGTGCATTCATCAAAACACATCACAATATCAGACCCAAGCATTCGCTGTATTTCCATAGAGCGTTCGGGGCTAAGGTGATGCTTGGACCCGTCAATATGAGATTTAAAGGTCACCCCTTCTTCCGACATTTTGCGCAGGCTCGAAAGGCTCATCACCTGAAACCCGCCGCTGTCTGTCAGAATAGGTTTGTACCAGTTCATGAACTTGTGAAGGCCACCCAGCCGTTCAATCCGCTCTGCCGTTGGCCGGAGCATCAGATGATAAGTATTTCCAAGCAGAATATCAGCGCCAGTCGCGGCAACACTTTCAGGCAGCATCGCCTTTACAGTTGCAGCAGTTCCAACAGGCATAAAGGCCGGGGTTCTAATTTCGCCCCGAGGCATCTGAATGACGCCTTGACGCGCTTTGCCATCGGTGGCGTTCAGGGAAAATGAAAACTGAGTCATTCGCGCCAGATACGACAGGAATGAGAGAATTGCAAAGCGTTGCAGAAGAAAGAAGCCGTCTTCCTAAAATACAGCTGGGATATGATGTGTGCAGATCAATCCAGAACGGCGGCCACTGCTTCGATCAACTCAAGAATTTCACGGGTTTCCCGCTCAACTCGCACGTAGCTATCACCAATCCGATAGTAGCTTTCCCCGCGTCTTAGCCTTGGCAAACGATATCGGTCCGGATTGCGAATGACGTAGTAGTCACCATGCGGCAACCTATCGCCTACACGAAGGCCCTGCATCGCCAGCCCTGGTGGAACACATGGTGGGTTTTTATTCGCAAGACCCGGTGGGCAATGACCATAGCCGTTCTTTGACAATGCGACAGACGGGGCAAAAGTGACCGTTGCCAACAATAAACCGAGTGATAAATACTTAAATTGCACCGAAGCCTCCTATGTTACGCCAAAGATGTACCTTCCGCATTTGATTTACCAGAGGGGCACCTTACGGAAGCGGGAAATCGCCGCCACCTGCAACCTCAGGCTTTAACCGCCGTAAAATAATGTACACGCGCGGGAACACGCATTGCCCCGTCCACCGCAAAAGGCGCGAAGGCCTTGGTCGTTGCCGCGGCGATTGCCAAGCGATCATCCTCTGTCCCGTTATACTCATTCATAAGCCGCGAAACTGGTCCGATATTAGTCGCCAGTTCTGCCGCATCTTCTGGCGTACCTTCAATGTGAAGAAAAAGGTTTAAAGTTTCTGCCTGGCATTGCGTAAATCCGGTAGCCGACAGAATTTCCAATACATAATCTGTTTCGGCAAAAGCAAACTGGCCGGGCGCGCGTTTTGGTTCAACCGGTGCATCACCAAGTTGCGCTATCGCCGCACGTTTGGTGAGGAAAGACCATGGGTTACGTTGCGGCGCATCCCATGTCACGAAAACGGCTCTGCCCCCCGGACAAAGCGCCGACGCAAGGTTTGAAAATGCCGCTACAGGGTCGGCAAAAAACATCAACCCAAACCTTGAGGCCAGAAGATCAAATGCCTCAGGCTCAAACCTGTACATTTGCGCGTCTTCCTGCACGAGGTTTACGTTCTTGATGCCGAAAACGCGGTCTTTCGCAAGAGAAAGAAGTGTCGGAGAAATATCAGCGCCCAGGACTTTGCCGTCAGCCCCCACAGACGCAGCAAGCGCAAGCGTTGTCTCGCCGGTTCCGCACCCGATATCCAACACGCTTTCCCCTGCTCTCACATCACATCGCGCGAGCAGGTTTTCCTTGATTTCTGTAAACAGAGTGTCGAGCTTTTGTTGATGCACCACCCATTTCTGACCGAACTCGGAGCTCCAAAATTCTTGCTGATCATGGTTTGCGGCTAATTTCAAACTGTCCGATGGCATTGGAAGACTCCTGCTGGAAGGCCCAAATAGAGCTATCAGAAAAGGTTAACGCTATTCCGGCGCAGCAATCAAATGCCGAAAACAAAAAAGGGCTGCCCCGCAAAGGGCAGCCCACAAAATCTTCGTGATCTAAAACGTTACTCTTGTTCGAGCGCTTCAACCGCTTTCTGAAGGTCGTCTTTGGTCACTTCTTTATCTTTGACTTTTGCCAGTTCAAAAACGTAGTCGACAACTTTGTCTTCGAAAATAGGCGCGCGCATTTGTTGCTGCATTTGCTGATTTTTCTGAACGAATTCAAAGAACTGGCGTTCCTGACCTGGGTACTGACGGGCTTGGTTCATGATCGCCTGCGTCATTTCCTGATCACTGACCTGAATATCAGCTTTTGTTCCCAACTCTGCCAGCAACAGCCCCAGACGTACACGACGCTCTGCAAGCCCAACATGGTCATCAGTTGGTGTAACTTCAGGGTGATCATGCCCTTCTACATCAGGGTTATCTTCATGCCACAGCTGATGCGCAATCGCTTTGGCTTCGGAGTCAACAAGCGATGCCGGAAGTGGGAAGTCTACTTTCTTGTCCAACACATCCAGAAGGTTACGCTTCAGGATGGCGCGTGCTGCACCCTTGTATTCTTCTTCCAGGCGCTCAGAAATCTGCCCTTTGAGAGCTGCGAGGTCTTCTGCGCCAAATTGTTTGGCAAGCTCGTCATCAAGCTCTGCAGCTTTTGGCGCTTTGACTGCCTTCACGGTGCAATCAAAAACAGCGTCTTTGCCTGCAAGGTGCTCTGCACCATATTCATCCGGGAACTTCACATTAATGGCAACTTCGTCGCCTGCCTTTGTACCAACCAGCTGTTCTTCGAAACCGGGGATGAAAGAATTTGAACCGAGGACCAACGGGTAGTCTTCGCCCGTGCCACCCTCAAAAAGTTCGCCGTCAACTTTACCGGCAAAGTCGATAACGACCTGATCGCCGTCTTTCGCCTTCGCGCTCTTTTTGCGGTCTTCAAACGATTGTGCTGTTTCAGCAAGGTTTGCCAATGCTTCTTCTACGGAAGCATCGTCTGCTTTGACAACAAGACGCTCAAGCTTGATGCCTTTCATGTCAACTTCTGGAATTTCAGGCAGCGCTTCGTAGGTCATTTCTACGGCTACGTCGTCGCCTTCTTTCCAGTCTTCGTTGGTCATTTTAACTTCGGGCTGCATCGCAGGGCGGTCGCCCGAGGCTTCAAAATGCTCGCTCATCGCACCGTCAATGGCTTCCTGCATGGCTTCGCCAAGAACGCTTTGACCAAACTTCTTTTTCATCAGGGCCATCGGCACTTTGCCCTTACGGAACCCTTTCATCTCGACGTCTGGCTGAGCATCTTTCAGCTTTTCGGTGACTTTAGCGTCCAGTTCAGCGGCAGTCAGGGTGATGGCGTATCCGCGCTTCTGACCTTCGTTCAGGGTCTCGGTGACCTGCATATTCGTCCTCATCTCTTACGAAAGGCCGCGCGCGCGCGGCGTGGGTATAAATCAGGGGACCTTCTATTGGCCCAAACGCTGTGTTGCAAGTGGAAACCGGGGTATCGCCAAGGCCGGTCCGATCGCCCCTCGTTCCACGCGAAAGCCCAATCAATGCGCGCAAAAGTGATCTGATCCGGTATCAAAGGTTTTGAGAGAACAGATGGTGCGGGTGTCTGCCTTTGTGCCGCTTACATTCCAGGAACCAAGCAGCGCTCGGGTGACTATCAGCGACACAGCGTACGATCAGTTGTTCTTTTGACTCGCCAGCCAGTTCTTCTATGCGCCTGTACAGCCAGTTCCGGAACCATTCCTCCCTCAAACGCAGCACAGCCAGAACCAAGTCATCTTTCGTGCAAAAGTGATTATAGATCGACGTCTTGGAGATGCCTGTCTCCTCGCCAATCCGATCCATGCCCGTCGCGCCAAAGCCGTTCTGGTTAAACACCTTTGCAGACGCGTTCATCTCTGTTTGAATATCCAATGAGAATTATCATTTACCGTTCGGTAAATGTATGAATAGGTGGATTAAAATATATATAACATTGTATTACATGATATCAACCTTGACAAATTGTGATATTTATTGGCTATTTACCATACTGATCTGTAACTTCTAAATATACCCCTCAACACCTTCCAACTGAGAACAGGCACAACACATTTGGAAAGGAATCACACATGGATCTTCCGCTTCGTCAAAGAAGTTTTGAGCCGCACAGAGTGGCTGTGACTCAACACAAAACAGCATCTCAGGCGTCGCCTGAAGGATTCAAGGATGTGTTGTCAAATGCCTCTGTGCTTGTCATTGATGATGAGCCGGGCATGCGAAACTTTCTCAAAAAGACCCTGACGGAATACTGCGCACGCGTTGACGTGGCAGCCGATACAGACGAAGCAGCGTTATTTCTGGATCAGGCCAACTATGACATCATTATCCTAGACAATGTCATGCCCAAAAAGAAGGGAGTCGATTGGCTGGCAGAGCAAAAGAAAATCGGCCTCTATTCCGATGCGATTCTGATGACAGCCTACGCAGATTTGGAAACAGCGATCGCGGCCATTCGCGCCGGAGCCTCTGATTTTCTACTGAAGCCATTCCGCTCAAATCAGATATTGAATGCCATCACTCAAAATCTGAAACGATCCAATCTGAGCCGACAAAACTTAATTCTGCGCAACGAACTTGAAGCAGGTCAGGACCTGCTGCGCCACCGTCACGCGCTGATCGGAAATTCCGATCTTATTCAAAAAGTCCGGAATACGATTGAACACGCAGCTTCAATTGATGCCCATGTAGTGATTTGTGGTGAGGTTGGCGCCGGAAAGCAAATCGCAGCACGCATGCTCCATGATCGATCCGCACGATCTGACTGCCCGTTCGTCTGGCTTCAATGCCACGGCTTGAACGAGGAAGCTTTCAAATCAACTCTGTTTGGCCGTGTGGATGCATCAGCAGAAAGCGACATGGAAACCAGAGGTCTGTTGCTAAACGCCAAAGGCGGCACATTGTTCCTTGAGGATGTCGAGCGTTTACCACCCGCCTGTCAGAACCTCCTTGTGGAGCTTTTGACAACGGGCCGGTTCCGCCCCATTGGCGCAGAGCGTAGCTTTCCAGTCGATGTTCGCATTGTCTGCTCGACAACGCTGGCACTAAAGGACGCAGTACAGGAAAGCACCTTTCGCACCGATCTTTATTATTTGCTCAATATTCATGAGATCACACTTCCTCCTTTGAGAGAACGTGTTGAGGATATTGTCGCCTTAGCGGAATTTTTCCGGGAAAAGCTCGTTGCACGCATGGGGGTTCCCGCACCAGAGATTTCCGCGTCGGCGAAACGCAGACTCATGGCACATGAATGGCCGGGCAATGTGATGGAGCTGCGCAACATTGTCGAGCGGGCCCTGATCCGTGGCACGTTTGATTCAGTGGTCGACATTGGACAAAACAATACCGAGCCGCAAAGCCTTGCGGCGGTTGAGCGCCGCCATATCCTGTCGGTTCTGGATGCGTGTAGCGGCAACAGGGCCGAAGCAGCGCGACGGCTTGGTGTTGCCCGAAAAACAATTGACCGGAAATGTCAGACATGGGGGGTATAGCCCTCGCATGCGCTCTGTTCGCCTCAGACTTCTGATCCTCGCCCTTCTGCCTCTTGTTGTGTTACTGCCGCTTCTTTTGGGCGTCACGATGGTGCGCTGGATCAATAAATTCGATGAACTTTTGCTGGCCAAGGTGGCCAGTGATCTCAGGGTGGCGGAACAATACTTTGGCCGCATTGAAGCGACACAGGCTGCTGATATAGCCGCTTTGGCACAATCAGGCCGATTTGAGCGTGCGCAGATGGGCGGAGACGCTGGGCTATTGGGCTTCCTTGAAGCGGAGCAAGCCAGAATGGGCCTTGATCTTCTGATCTATGGCGCGCTCGAGGGAAACGATATCCCAAAAAGCGCACATGCGGTTGCTGAAAGGGCACGGCCTGACGCACCAGGCGCAGGGCTCGCGATTTTTTCAGGTCAGGAGCTTGGCGCAATATCACCTGGACTTGCGCAGAAGGCTGAACTGACTCTTGTGGCCACGGAGGCGGCTCGCAAGATCGATCGCACAATTGAGTCGCGCGGCATGATGCTGCTTGCAGCGCACAGATCCCCCAACACCGGAAACATCCTGATCGGCGGGCGATTACTGAACCAGAACCTTGATGTCATCGATACGATGAACAAACTGATTTACCGAGAAGAGGAAAATTCCGAAACCCGCCAGGGCACAACCACGCTGTTTCTCGACGATGTGCGCATATCCACCAATGTCAGGCTGTTTGAAGGTTCACGAGCGCTTGGGACGCGGGTTTCAGAAGTGGTCTGGCAACAGGTCATGCAAGAGGGCAAGCCGTGGTTGGATCGCGCCTTTGTCGTCAATGATTGGTATATCTCAGGCTATGTCCCGGTGACCGATAGTGATGGAGCCCGGATTGGGATGCTCTATACGGGGTTTTTGGAATCTCCTTTTACAAGCGACCGCAACACGACGATTCTCTCACTGATCCTCGCGTTTATTGCGGTGATTTGCATCTCGATCCCTTTGTTTCTGCGGCTTGCGCGCGGAATATTTTCACCACTTGAGCAAATGACGGCGACCATGGCCCGCGCCGAGCAGGGTGAGTTTGCGGCACGCATCGGTAAAGTGGATGCCCGCGATGAGATCGGAACCGTTGCGCGGCATCTGGATCGACTTCTTGATCAGGTCCAGGAGAGGGACGAAGCGTTGCGGGGTTATGCCGACAACCTTAACGAATTGGTGGACCAGCGCACCGAAGAGTTACAGAACGCGAAACAAAAACTGGAAGCGACATTTGCGCAATTGGTGATGTCTGAGAAGCTGGCGTCTATAGGTGAGATTACAGCCGGTGTAGCGCATGAAATCAACAACCCGGTTGCCGTAATTCAAGGCAATCTGGATGTCCTGCGCCGAACGATGGATCCTGGCTTTCAAGCGGAACATAAAACCGAACTCGATCTGATTGATGCCCAAACACATCGGATCAATGTGATCGTTGGCAAACTTTTGAACTTTACACGGCCTGAAGAAATATCTGATGTGAGTTCCCATGTGGATGTCGCCAAATGCGCCGATGACGCGCTGGTTCTTGTGACACCGGACCTGAGGAAACATTCCATTGAAACAGAGACCGCGCACGCCCCAGCCCCGTCGATCATGATTGTTGCCTCCGAACTGGTTCAGGTGCTCGTCAATCTGATGATCAATGCATCTCAGGCCATGCCTGATGGCGGCAGCTTGCGCATCACAACGCGGGCAGCAAAACGCGACGGTGTTCCCGGAGCCGAGATCATTGTCGCGGATTCAGGTCCGGGCATCCCGAAAGAGAAACTGGACAATGTCTTTGATCCCTTTTTCACGACAAAGCCCGCTGAGGGAACGGGCCTTGGGCTGTCAATCAGCCAGACTTTGATCACGCACGCAGGCGGTTTGATCACCGTAAAGAGCGAAGAGGGTGTCGGCTCAAAGTTTTTTGTATGGTGCCCTATCGCGGACAACTCGTCTGACCCTCATTTGAAAACAGCCAAATAAGTGGACATTTTGTCACTCGCCCAACTTTACAAGCGGTGTTTTATGGACATTTTAACCTTTTCTCAGTACAGCCAAATTACTCTAACATATTGTTTTTATTAATTAATAAGTTGACAATCAAAAAAATTAAACGCCTAAAAGCAAAGAAGAGGCTGCTCATCATAATGTTCGTGTAGGAAAGGCAGTTTCCGAAACCGGGGGCTCGGCGTCCCCCGCAACTTGGGAGGACACTTGACATGTCAGAGTCAGCAAGCGGGCCCTTAGGGTTCCTGCGAAAAGAAAATATCGTAGCGCCTGAGGGCTATAACCGGTGGCGCGTACCACCCGCCTCAATCGCAATTCACCTTTGTATCGGATCCGTCTACGCATGGTCCGTCTTTAACCCACCGCTCACGCGCGAACTTGGCATTGTTGCGTCTTCGGGTGCAGACTGGAGCCTGTCTTCGGTCGTTTGGATCTTCTCAGTGGCAATCGTTGCTCTGGGGCTTGCTGCGGCCTTTGGTGGTAAGTGGCTGGAAAAAGTGGGTCCACGCTATGTAGGTGTGGTCGCCGCCACGCTTTGGGGCGGTGGTTTCATCATTGGATCTTTGGGTATCTCATCCCATCAGCTCTGGCTCGTCTACCTAGGCTACGGCGTCTTTGGGGGTGCAGGCCTCGGGCTTGGCTATGTCTCGCCCGTTTCGACACTGATCCGATGGTTCCCTGACCGCAGAGGGATGGCAACCGGAATGGCGATTATGGGCTTTGGCGGCGGTGCTATGATTGGTGCGCCTTTGATTGGATGGTTGCTCAGCAACTTCCAAAAAGCACCAGAGTATCTAGGAGCAGAAAGCACGCTTAATCTGATCACGGAAGGTGGTCGGCGTTTTGCAGAAACAGCCTCCGGGAAAGTCGAAATTGTTCTGGCCACGGCCCAACAGGCGGCAGCCTTTGGCGGCGAAGCAGGCGCCTATGGCGTTGGAACCGGCAACACAGGCGCAGCGGCAACCTTTATGGCGCTTGGCATTGGCTACTTCATCGTCATGATCATCGCAGCTTTCCAGTATCGCGTTCCCAAAGAGGGCTGGAAGCCTGAGGGTTGGCAACCGGCCCCATCGGCCTCTGGTATGGTCACTCGCAACAACGTGCATATTGATCAGGCTTTGAAGACACGTCAGTTCTGGCTGCTCTGGATTGTACTGTGTTTCAACGTGACAGCTGGTATCGGCGTGATCGGGGTTGCCAAGACCATGATCAACGAGATTTTCGGTGAACTGGTAGTTGTGACAGCGGCATTTGCTGGCACATATGTTCTGATGATCTCTGTGTTTAACATGGTTGGCCGGTTCTTCTGGGCCTCGACCTCGGACTTTATCGGTCGCAAAAACACCTATCATTGCTTCTTCATCCTTGGCACGATCCTCTACTTGTCCATTCCCTTCTGGGCGGGAATGGGAGGCGGAGCCGCTCTGATCGGCTTTTACATTGCGACAATGATCATTTTCACAATGTATGGCGGCGGCTTTGCGACCATTCCGGCCTATCTGGCGGATATGTTCGGCACGATGCATGTGGGCGGAATCCACGGGCGTTTGCTGACAGCCTGGTCCACAGCTGGAGTGCTTGGTCCGTTCGCAATTACCTATTTGCGGGATCTGTCACGCAACAACGCGATTTCTGATCTGGTGGCAAGGATGGATCCGGCGGCTTTTGCCGAGCGTTTCGGGGCACCTGTTTCCAGTCTTCAGGAATTGGTCGATGCCAACACGGTGACCATTGCACGGCTGATGGAAATCGCTCCGGCTGGTACCGCTGATCCGACTCCGTCGCTCTACAACACGACGATGTACGCCATGGCTGCCCTGCTGGTGATTGCGTTCTTCGCCAATCTGTTCGTGCGCCCCGTCGGCGATCGACACCATGTAGAGAAGACACATCCGCGGGCGGTGGCCGCTGAATAAACCTTCTTACTCTGCGGCGGTCTTTTCCCTCTAAGATCGCCGCGGTCTATTGCTAGCCACCAGGTGGCTCGCCTTTTTCCTAAGTTCAGATACACCGAAAGGGCCTATTCCGATGGATCAGATCGTCCGACAAAAATTCAAGCGTCGCGATCCTTCGCTGCCAAAGGGACGCCAGATTTCTGATGAGAATGTTGAGGAGATTGCAAAGCTCTTCGGAGATATGCCCCGGCGCAAAGATATGGTGATCGAAGCGCTGCATATCATTCAGGACACGCGCGGACATATTACGGCCACCGACATTGCCGCGCTGGCTGAATATCTACGCCTGGCCCAGGTTGAAGTATATGAAGTTGCCAGCTTCTATCACCATTTTGATATTGTCCGGGAGGGACAAACACCCCCACCGCCGCTGACAATCCGTGTATGCGACGGCCTGTCCTGTGAGATGTCCGGGGCCAAACCTCTTATAGAAGAATTGAAGGCTGCGCTTGGCGAAGACATCCGTATCGACCCCGTTCCATGTATCGGCCGGTGCGATAGCGCTCCTGCGGCGCAAGTGGGCAAGAGGTTGATTGAGCACGCCAGTGTTCCAAAACTGACCGAGGCCGCAACGGGACCGATCACTCCAGTCATTCCAGACTATCAGACTATGGAAGAATACCGCGCTGAGGGTGGTTACGACGTCCTTGCCCAGGTTCTTGCAGGAGACATCACTGCCGATCAGGCGACAGAGACCATGTCGAATGCGGGACTGCGCGGTCTCGGAGGTGCCGGTTTTCCTGCTGGGCGCAAATGGGGATTTGTGCGAAGCTATGCTGGTCCCCGGTTTATGACGATCAACGGCGATGAGGGCGAGCCTGGAACGTTCAAAGACCGTTGGTGGCTGGAACAAGCCCCGCACCGCATGATCGAAGGTGCGCAGATTTCGGCCCGTGTGGTAGGCTGTGAACGTATCTACATATACATGCGCGATGAATACCCGGCTGTGCTGGAGATCCTGAAAACCGAAATCGCGGTGCTGGAGGCTTCTGATATCGAGATGATCCCGATGGAACTGCGCCGTGGCGCAGGCGCGTATATCTGTGGTGAAGAAAGCGCGATGATCGAGAGCATTGAGGGCAAACGCGGCCTGCCCCGCCATCGTCCACCTTATATCGCCGAGGTCGGCCTCTTTGGGCGTCCGACTCTGAACCACAATGTTGAAACACTTTCATGGATTGCGGATATCCTCAAAAACGGTCCAGCCTGGTTTAAGGATCAGGGTTGGTCTGAGGACCACAATGGTCCACGGGCGTTTTCTGTTTCAGGCCGCGTCAAAAACCCGGGCGTCAAGGTTGCCCCCGCTGGCATTCCGCTGATCCGCCTGATTGAAGACTATTGCGGCGGCATGGCCGACGGGCATGAGCTGAAAGCCTTCTTCCCAGGCGGTGCATCCGGTGGGATTTTCCCCGCCCATATGGCCGACCGGCCTATGGATTTCGGGACATGGGAGCCCGAAGGCGGTCTGATCGGATCCCATGCCGTTGTGATCCTGAGCCAACACGACAGCGTGCGTGATGCGACGCTCAACACGATGCGCTTTTTCAAACATGAAAGCTGTGGCCAATGCACGCCGTGCCGTTCCGGGACCGACAAGATGGTGCGCATGCTGGAAGCGCGCGAGGCGGACCGTGCACTTTATGACGATTTGCTGGAGGTGATGGGCGATAGTTCAATCTGCGGTCTTGGACAGGCGGCAGGTAATTGCGTGAAACATCTCATGACGCATTTTCCGGAAGAATTTGAGAATGGGGAGACAACCCAATGAGCCTTGATAATGCAACTCTCCCGACAGTAAGCTTCGTGCTCGATGGTGAAGAAGTCACCGCGCAAGAGGGAGAAACGATCTGGCAGGTGGCCAAACGTGAAGGGACGAATATCCCGCATCTCTGCTGGAAAGACGCGCCGGGATATCGCGCCGACGGCAATTGCAGGGCCTGCATGGTTGAAATCAAGGGTGAACGGGTCCTCGCCGCATCCTGTATCCGCAAACCAACCGAAGGCATGAAGGTCATGACAGCCGGTGAGCGTGTCGAGAAAAACCGCAATATGGTTTTCGAACTTCTCGCCTCTGACATGCCTGCCCGTAACCAAAGCCCTGACCCGGAAAGCCATTTCTGGGATCAGATGGATTTGGCAGGCATGTGCACAAGCCCGCGTTACCCTGGTGGCAGGCCCGGTGCCCAGAAGGACATTCCGGTGGATAGCATCTTCCATGATGCGTCCCACCCGTCGATAGCAGTCAATCTGGATGCCTGCATTTCCTGTGGGCTCTGCGAACGTGCCTGCCGCGAGGTTCAGGTCAATGACGTGATTGGCATGAGTGATCGCGGCATGGGGGCTGTTCCTGTCTTTGACGTCAACGACCCAATGGGTCTCTCCTCCTGTGTGGCCTGCGGCGAATGTGTACAGGCCTGTCCGACCGGGGCCCTGATGGAAAGAACGTTGCTGGATGAAACGGCGACGAAACGGGAAGTCTATCCAGATACGGTCAAACCCTCCGTTTGCCCGTTCTGTGGCGTTGGATGTCAGACAGAGATCAGCCTGAAAAACAATGATATTATACGCGTAGAAGGGCGTCAGGGGCCTGCCAACCGCGGCAAACTTTGTGTGAAGGGTCGATTTGGCATGGACTACGTCATGTCGCCCGAACGACTGACCAAACCACTGATCCGCCGTGCGGATGCGCCCAAGAACGCGAAAGCCAAGCTGACCTTTGCTGATATTCCGGACTATTTCCGCGAAGCTTCGTGGGAGGAAGCCATGGCGCTTGCGGCGGGAGGCATGACAAAAGTACGTGACAGCATTGGTGGAAAGGCCATTGCAGGGTTTGGCTCAGCCAAAGGCACCAATGAAGAAGCTTATCTCTTTCAAAAATACATCCGGCAGGGCTTTGGCACGAACAATGTCGATCACTGCACACGCCTGTGTCACGCCTCATCGGTGGCCGCTTTGATGGAAGGCGTCGGCTCTGGAGCGGTCTCTGCCCCATTTACGACGGCGGATGAGAGTGACTGCATCATGACGATCGGGTGCCGTCCGGAGCAGAATCACCCTGTAGCAGCTACCTATTTCAAACAGGCTGCAAAGCGGGGCACGAAACTTCTTGTCTTTGATCCGCGTAAACAGGAACTGATGCGGCACGCCTCTCACCCTGTGGTATTCGAACCGGGGCGGGATGTGCCTATGCTGAATGCGATGATCCACACGATCATTGAAGAAGGCCTTTTCGATAAGCAGTACATCCAGGCAAATGTCGATGGCTTCGAAGCACTGTCTGAAAAAGTCAAAGAATTCAGCCCGGAGAATATGGCGGAAATTTGCGGCGTCGAGCCGGATTACCTGCGTGAGCTTGCCAGAACCTATGCAACGTCTGAGCGCTCGATCATCTTCTGGGGCATGGGCGTCAGCCAGCATGTCCATGGAACCGATAATGCGCGCTGCTTGATTGCACTTTCCCTTATCACCGGTCAGGTAGGCCGGCCAGGCACCGGGTTACATCCGCTGCGTGGCCAAAACAACGTGCAGGGCGCATCAGACTCTGGCCTGATCCCGATTGTATATCCAAACTACAAATCGGTTGAGGATCCCGACATCCGCGCCAAATATGAAGACGCCTGGGGCCGTTCCCTAGACCCGGCGAAGGGTCTGACGGTGGTCGAGATCATGGATGAAGTCGCCAAAGGCAATATCCGTGCAATGTATGTGCAGGGCGAAAACCCAGCAATGTCTGACCCCGATCAGACGCATGCAAGGGCGGCTTTGGCGAGCCTTGATCATCTGATCGTGCAGGATATTTTCTTCACGGAAACAGCGTGGTTTGCGGATGTTATCCTGCCAGCCACGGCGCAGCCGGAAAAACCTGGCACCTACACAAATTCCAATCGTCAGGTGCAGCTGGCCATGCCCGTGCGCAAAGCGCCGGGTGAAGCCCGCCAGGATTGGAAGCTGATCGTGGAGATGGCCCAGAGATCCGGGCTTGATTGGGATTATTCTGATATCAGTGAAGTCTATGCGGAGATGGCCAGTCATATGGCGTCTTTGGACAACATCAGTTGGGATCGCCTGTTGCGCGAGGGCTTTGTCTGCTATCCGGCCAAGGACAAGGACGGCCCGGGCGAGGAGATCATCTTCTATTCTGGTTTCCCGACCAAAGATGGTCGTGCCAAGCTCGTGCCGACGGACCTCTTGCCACCGGATGAGCTACCGGATGAAGAGTTCCCGATGGTGCTGACAACTGGCCGGATGCTCGAGCATTGGCACACGGGCGCAATGACACGACGGGCTACGCAGTTGAATGCACAAGAAGATGAACCGGTGGTATCGATGCACCCAAAGGATATTGGTCGCAAAGGGTTGACCCGTGGTCAGAAGGTCAAAGTTGCGACCCGGCGTGGTGAAGTCACGTTGACGCTTAGAGCAGACCGCGATGTTACGCCGGGCATGTTGTTTATGCCATTTTGCTTTGTCGAAGCGCCTGCGAATTTTTTGACAAATCCGCAACTTGATCCCTATGGAAAAATCCCGGAGTTCAAATTCTCGGCGGCGAAAATTTCAGCTGCGAGCGACTGATCCTCCCCCACTGAAATGGTCCGCCTCTATAGTCAGGAAATAGAGGATCAAAGACGGAAAAAAACGCCGCAAGCCTAAAGAAATTATTGCTAAATTACGGCAGGTTGAAGTGCTGTTCGGTCAAGGAATGGCGCGTATAGGTGCCATTCGTGAAGTGCAGATTGTTGAACAAACTTATTATCGCCGGCGCAAGCGATTTGGCGGCATGGGAAAGTGCGGAATTTGTCGCAGAATTTTCTCGTATTGCCACAACATCCGAATTCGGGGTGCCTCTTTCGAACGCACCTTTTATTGTCGCCAGAACATGCCAAGGATTTTCGTTTGCAGGCGTCAGTCCGGTCATTTCGATTTCCTCAACAAATGCCAAACTATCCTATCGGTAAGATATCATCGGTCAATCATTTGAAAGAAAATGGTGCGGGTGAAGGGACTTGAACCCCCACGCCTCACGGCGCCAGAACCTAAATCTGGTGCGTCTACCAATTCCGCCACACCCGCACATGGAACAGCAAAGTCTGCCCAAGATTCTGCCCGCCTTCTAACAAAGCCACAGACCAGAGGGAAGACCCCTCCGCAACTCTTTTTACAACACCTCACTCTGCTAAATTCTCCCATTCATCCGAAGGTCTTTCTTAATCGGGATTATGGTAATAAATTTCAGATTGGACCCTTGGCAGCTTGAAGTTCATAAGCTTGTCGGGAATGTTCTATTTTGTTTCAATCGGGAAACACGATGCCGCAATACACCGTATGGGTTCTGCCCGACGATAATATAACGCTCTCGTCAGGGCAGCTTGACGGTATCACGCAGGGTGATGGCTCGCATCTGGTTGGAAAAACCCTGACAATAAACGACAATACTTATCAGCCTATCGTGATCGACGATAACGAAGGTTTCTTTGCGGACAATGATGGCTCACAAAGGCTTCAGTCCGAAACAACGCTGAATGGCGTGACCTATGCCGCAAACACGCGCGTTGAGGCCGAGTACAAGTTTACCGCAACCTACGACGGCGTCACTTATGAAGGGCTGGGGTTCAATGTGCGCGACAGCTATCCATCCTATGCAACCATCGAAGGTGTCGCATGGTTTGGACCCAATGGTGTTCCCCCCGGCAATGTCTCCTTGCTGATTGACGACGCCAGCGAAGGAAACGCGGGTGGTGCGGTCAATGAGACTAATCTGGCGGTACCATGCTTTACACCCGGCACAATGCTTGACGCACCTGATGGTCCAGTTCCTGTCGAAACAGTTGCCACCGGCGACTGGCTGCTTACGCGTGACGACGGCCCGCAGCAGGTTCTCTGGAGAGGTTGCTTGCAACTGTCTGCGTTGGATCTGCATATCGCGCCGCAACTGCGACCGGTTATGATCCGAAAGGGCAGCCTTGGCCCAAACCGCCCATCGCGTGACATGGTTGTTTCACCACAACACCGCGTGTTGCTGGATGATTGGCGGGCCGAATATTTCTACGGCGAAAGTGAACTTCTGGTGCCGGCGAAGCACCAGATCAATGACCAAACAATTAGGCGCATCACGCCCGAGAACGGCATATCGTACATCCACATTTTGTTTGAACGGCATCAGATCGTATTTTCAGACGGGTTACCAAGCGAAAGCTACCACCCTGCGCCAAACAATCTTGGCGCATTTTCCCAAGACACGCAGGAAGAATTTTACGCGCTGTTCCCTGAGTTCGTCGCTTACGGGCCTTCTGCGCGACCTTCCCTGAAAGCTTGGGAAAGTGCAGTGCTCTCGATCTAGGTTTTGTCGATCTCAAGCGCGCGAAACACCTTTGGCAGTTCTTCGGGCAAATCCTCCGCAATCAGACCGGGGCCAAAACTGCGCGCACATTCCACATGCAGCCAGGCGGCGGTTTCTGCGGCTTCCATTGGAGCAAATCCGCGGGCGAGCAACCCGGTGATGAACCCGGCCAGCACATCCCCTGACCCGGCTGTGGCGAGCCATGGGGCCGCGCGTTCGTAGTGGGCTGAATTAATGGAACAACGCCCCGACGGGTCTGCAATCACCGTGTCCGGCCCTTTGAACAGCACCACGCACCCTGCCCGTTTTGCGGCCTCGCGCGTCGCATCGACCTTGGAATAGGCCGGACCTTTGGTCGCCGGAGCGTTCAGTTTCTCAGCAATATCCGGGAACAGACGCGCGAATTCACCGGCATGTGGGGTGAGGACACATTGGTCATGCAGTGCAGAGAAAAGAGTAGCATCGCCCGCGATAAGCGTCAGCGCATCAGCATCCAGAACGATCGAACGCAAGGGCAATGATGCGTCCGGCCCGGGGGTGGGTGCAGAATGCGCCCGCCCTTGGGGGCGGGTCGGTCGCATCCCGGATCGTTCACGACCCGGGGGATTTGGTTTCAACGCTGTCGCAACAAGCGCCGCCTGCGCCTCGCCCGTCCCCAAACCGGGCCCAAGGCAAAGCGCGTTCAGACGCTTGTCTTCCAGAACCTCCGCCAAACCTTCAGCATCCGCGATAAGTTTCAGCATAATCGCGGTCAGATGACTGGCGTTTTCCTGCAGAGCTTCTGGCGGGCTACCGACCGTCACCAATCCTGCCCCAATACGCAAAGCTCCCCTCGCCGCCATACGTGCCGCTCCGGTTTTACCGGAACCACCTGAGAGGATCAGCGCGTGGCCTTCCGAATATTTGTGTGCCAACGTCGCCTTACCCAGGATGCCGCCATCTCGCATCTCGTTCAATACGGCGGTTTCGCTTGTAACGATGTGGCGCAATCCAATATCAGCCACAACTGTCTTACCAGATTTGAATGACCCCCAAGCTAGGTAGTGACCCAACTTCGGCGTGTGAAACGATACTGTTAGCCCGGCAAGAACGGTTTCCGTACTCAAGTTCAGCTCACGACCGCTATCGCTACAAAGCCCTGAAGGGATATCTATGGCAACAGTTCTAGCCGCAACGTACGGGTCAGCCGTGCGATCTGCTGCCCAGTCGAAAACCGCTCCTTCAAGCGGGCGTTGCAAGCCAGTGCCAAACAAACCGTCCACAAAAATATCCGCTTCATGCGTGTATTTTGGCGCTTCTTCAAATGTACCGACCTCCCCCATCTCCAACCACCGCGCACAATTCACCTTCGCATCCGGCGGCAGTTTTTCGGGATCTCCGTAAAGGAAAACCTCCACCTCCCAGCCCCATTCCTTCAACAGGCGCGCGACGACAAACCCGTCGCCACCGTTGTTGCCGGGGCCGCACAATACCACCGCTTTGTGTGAGGTTTTCGCAAGCTCTGGCCATTCCTCGAATATCGCCTCGACCACGCCGCGCCCGGCGTGTTCCATCAGCTCTAGCCCTGTCACTTCGCCCGAGGCGATTGCGGCCTGTTCGATCTCTCGCATTTGCGCGGCGGTCAGCAATTCTGTCATGGCTCTTTGGCCCTTTTCATAAACTGCACAACAATTGTGCAATTTGTTTATTTTTTATGCATTTGCCTTAAAATCATTCAAATGCCTGCACCTGCGCCATCTTAGCCAATTGTCGCGCCTCATTGAAAGTGGTCTGACGCCCCTGAAGCATTAAATGGAGTCGCGACCGTGAAGAAGATCGAAGCCATCATCAAACCGTTCAAACTGGACGAAGTCAAAGAAGCGCTGCAAGACGTCGGCGTTCAGGGGCTGTCGGTGATTGAGGTCAAGGGCTTTGGCCGCCAGAAAGGCCACACGGAACTTTACCGTGGTGCCGAATATGTCGTCGACTTTCTGCCCAAAGTTAAAATCGAGATCGTGCTGGCCGATGATCAGGTGGATGGCGCGATCGAAGCTATTATCGCCGCCGCCAAGACCGACAAGATCGGCGATGGCAAAATCTTTGTTTCCCCTGTCGAGCAGGCCATCCGTATCCGGACCGGTGAAGCAGGCGAAGACGCATTGTAACTCTGCGGATATTTCCGCTTCAACGAACACACGAAAGAAAAGGAAACCCTTATGAACAACGCTGACGTTCTTAAGCTGATAAAAGATGAAGATGTTGAATATGTCGACGTGCGGTTCACAGACCCGCGCGGCAAGCTTCAACATGTAACCGTTATCGCGGATCTGGTTGATGAGGATTTTCTGGAAGAAGGCTTCATGTTTGACGGCTCTTCCATCGCTGGCTGGAAGTCAATCGAAGCGTCTGACATGAAACTGATGCTTGATCCATCGTCTGCATATATCGACCCTTTCTATGCGGAAAAAACACTCGCTGTGCATTGTTCCGTTGTCGAGCCAGACACGGGCGAGCCTTACGAGCGTGACCCGCGCGGAACAGCGCAAAAAGCCGAAGCTTATCTGAAATCAACAGGTATCGGTGATGTCGCCTACATGGGCCCGGAAGCTGAGTTCTTCCTGTTCGATGACGTGCGCTATAGCGTTGAGATGAACAAGGTATCTTACGAGATCGACGCCCAGGACGCGTCATGGAACACAGACACCCAGTACGAAATGGGCAATATGGGCCATCGCCCCGGTATCAAAGGTGGCTATTTCCCGGTTAATCCGATTGACGACGCACAAGACATCCGGTCTGAAATGCTGTCCACCATGAAACGCATCGGGATGAAAGTTGACAAGCACCACCACGAGGTTGCGTCTTGTCAGCACGAGCTTGGGCTGATCTTTGGCACACTGACCCATCAGGCAGACGAGCTTCAGAAGTACAAATACATCATCCACAACGTTGCACATGCCTACGGTAAATCGGCGACTTTCATGCCAAAGCCGATCTCTGGCGACAACGGCACCGGGATGCACGTGAACATGTCAATCTGGAAAGACGGCAAGCCGCTGTTCTCTGGCGATAAATATGCTGATCTTTCAAGTGAAGCACTTTGGTTCATTGGCGGTATCCTGAAACACGCGAAAACACTGAACGCGTTCACCAACCCGTCGACAAACAGCTACAAACGCCTGATCCCCGGCTTTGAAGCCCCTGTTCTGCGGGCCTACTCTGCACGTAACCGGTCTGGTTGCGTACGTATTCCATGGACAGAAAGCCCGAAAGCAAAACGTGTAGAAGCACGCTTCCCTGATCCGGCAGCTAACCCATACCTTTGCTTTGCCGCGTTGCTGATGGCTGGCCTTGACGGTATCAAAAACAAGATTGATCCGGGCCCGGCATCAGACAAAGACCTATATGATCTGCCACCTGAAGAGCTGGCTGAAATCCCAACTGTTTGTGCCTCCCTGCGCGAAGCACTGGACAGCCTCGAGGCAGACCATGACTTTCTTTTGGCCGGTGACGTGTTCACCAAGGACCAGATCGATGGCTACATCGCACTGAAATGGGAAGAGGTTTACGCTTACGAGCACACACCGCATCCCGTTGAATTCAAGATGTATTACAGCTGCTAACTTTGGTGGGCCTTGCCCCATCTCAAGACAGATTAGAAAGGGCGCTCAGTTGGGCGCCCTTTTTCTTTTGCCTTTGGAATTCCTGCAATCTGCCTGATTTCCGGCCTATTTCGCCCCTAGGTTGAGGTTGAAACATCTTAAGGCAGACTGCCCATGACCTTGAATTGCCCAGATAAAATAGAAGCGGCTCTTTTGTATCACAGCTTGGAGCCCGTGAATTTTAAACAACTCAATGCTTTGTTAAACGCGCATCTTTCCGAGACAAAGCTTCAATTTGAAACGACCGAAATTGAAACGGGTGTCTACGCCGTATACTCTAACGGTGAGTTTTCAATCCGGATTCGTGATGAAGACCAGCCGCTTACTGCCGAAAAATTCAGCGATGTTCTGAACTCCCCAGTGACATCCCTGAGCCATGCTGAGATGACAGCAATCATAAGTGGCCATACTAAGCACATATCCGTAACGGTCTGGGACGGGCAGGATTGCGCACCGCAGATCAGTGAAACCCCTTCGCCTTCCGAAAATAATACTTCGGAAACTTTTCAAACAAAGCTGAACCTCTGCCAAAACGCCGTTACGTCGCTCATTTCTTTCAATAAGCCTGACGCGGTTCTGTGGCACCAATCAAAACAGATGTTCTGCCCACAACAATTTCTGTCGATGCGTGATATTGATTTTCCGCTGGCGCTTTATGTCCATCCAAAACCGTTTTCAAGTGGTGAAAAGCTGGACGACACATTGCTTGCAGGATTTCGTGTCGATCATATTTCACAATTTATCGGCAAACCGCTGGTTTATAATGAAACCTTCCTGCCATTTGAGAAAGCTTTTGAACATCTGAGCGAATTCATGGCGTACCACCGAAACACAGGCGAAATAATGCCAGACGGTGAGTGTTTCGGACGTGATAAAAAGAATCAGGTGCGTGTGAACCATATCGCCCCTGATGACGATCATCCGAACGGCATTGTAGAACTTACCTATTTACACACCCAAAAACCAAAACCAAAACCAATCAAAAAAGACCGGTCTCAACGACCGGAAAGCTTGGCCCCGAGATCTGCAGTGACCTTTAAGAGGCCTGCACAGGTCATGACACAGGAAGCTTTGCTAAAAATTGTTTTTCGGGGCGATCCTCGCAAGCCCTTGTTCGATGATGGAACGGTGGAAGACAACCCAGAGGGCAATACACTGTTAAGCCGGCTGCCCTTCGGGTCAGTTTAGAACCCTGACACGTCCTCGAAATCAGCAAGCCGGATAGAAAGACTGTCTAAAGTCAAACAAGCAACCGGGAATAAAGCAAAAGCCCATATCCTGCCAATGCCTTGGCCGCAGGTCCCCACTGCGCGTTGAAACTGAATTGATCCAGCTCCACTGTTTTTGCGATCAAACCCAAGGATTTCCGACCGTCTACCTGTGCCAGCAATGGTGCGGCGTTCTTTGGAATTTTCAGAATGGTTTTATCGGCACCCAAAACCACACGAAGCTGCCCATTAGACGCCACTTCACGTGCCAGCGCCTGCGGATTCACCCCTTTCATATGTGGAATCTGGTTGGGATCACTGTGTTTTGCGAGCGCATCAGGCGCTTGGGCGATCCGGGTCGCATAACCGACATGGGTTTTTATTGTCCCACGCAGTTTTTCCGCAATCTCCATCGCGTCGGTTCTATCTTCTGGCGCCAAGCAACCATCCGGCAACAATGGCGACGGATCGTAAAGCGCTGGCTGGGTGAATGATACCAAACCCAACCCGGCATGGTTCAGCGCTTCAGTTATATCCCTCACGGTATAGGGGCGGTCCTGACTATGAAGCAACAAATCAAAGAACCCCGCATCACTTTGATTGTGATCATCAAGATGTGGATTACGCTTAAACGGATGTCCGTCTGGCAGTGCACGGAATATTTTTTTTGCCTGCGCCAATTGGTTTTCAGGAGACAAACCATCAAGCAGCTGACTAAAGGCTTCCTGCAGCGGATAAACCCCGTTTCGCCCGTAAGGTGCATAAACCATAAAACCCAACCCGCCCCTTGGCGCGAGCGCGGCTGCCAGGGCATCAAACCCAAGCTGGGGTTCGGGCAAGTGATGCAAAACACCACAGCAATCAATATAGTCAAACAAGCCAAACTCAGCCACGTCGAGTAGGCTACCGGTCACGAAATTGATGTTTTTCAAACCTCTGATGCCTGCACGTTTTTCAGCAATCTGGCGTGACGCAGACGAGAGATCAATATAGGTGATTTCATAAGGGCGGTTTACAGAACTCAGCACCTGCGCCAACTGGATCAGCGCATCCCCTGTGCCACCCCCCGCAACCAGCGCACGCAGCGGTTTTGACCAATCACGCTTGCCCCCAAATACGAAATGATCAATTTCCAGCGGATGCGAAGGTGAACCGGTAACGAGCCGCTTTTTTTCATCTTTTGGGTCACGTTCAGGGTACGGAAAGACCTCATACTGCTCTTGTACTTTGCTCATATGCCTACCTCGTCAATCTGAAAGCAGAGTAAGCCGTTTTTCTGTTCCTGCGTAAGGTTCTCATACCGAACAAGGCAGGTGTGGATCGCGAAAACAACTGTATTTGTTTTGGGTAGACGCACCAATGTCTGCCGTTCCGAACGCAGATACTTTGCACGCCCTTTCGGCCTTTGCCTCGGAGCTTCTTCAAGTCGCGGCTGAAAAAGGGCCGGATCATGATAGTGTAATGCATTTGCACGCCAGATCGGGCGACCAACCTTTATGCCGTCAAAAAGACGCTGCACACGTTTGGCGATGTTTGTGTCATACGACTCGACAGGTTGATGAACCGCGACCAGAGGCTTCAGGAATTTCTGTGACAAGGTCCAACTGGCTGGAAAACACAAAAGTGCGCCTGTTATGACATGTTCGTCGTCCTGTTTTTCAAGGATAACAAAATCTTCCTGAACAAGTTTGCTCAATGTCACAAGCGGTTGTTCTTTTAAACAATCGACGCGGGCGCCATCCGGTCGGATAACAAACCTATCCCCGACTTCAAAACCGGATATTTTTGACAATTCAGAAACGACAACATCCAGCAATTCTCGCGCTGCAGGCATCGCCGAGGTTGATACAGCATGAACTTCATCAAAACGGTGTTTCAACAGTTTTTCTTTTAGCTTCAGTTGCCCTTTGTAAGCCTCGTCGATCGTCAGCCAAACAGGGCGCTCGAGCGGCATAATGCCCGGCAATTTGCGCGCTCGCGCATCAAGCCAAGGCGCAAATGGAAGTCTTTCCTGTAAAACCAATTCGTCTTCTTCCATCAAAAACTGCCCTATTATACCAAAACCGACCCCTGTTTTGGTCGGTTTCAGGCAGGACAATGCGGGGAAAGCATTTCATCGTTTTGCCAGCACCGACGGAGCCAAAGCTATGAACACGCATTATCGCGAAAGAAGAAAGATCGACCCAACACGCGGCGACAAACTGCCTGACGGTTCTCCAAATGACAATGACCGGGTCGAAATTGGGCCGACGCAACTTGCCTTTCGCGAATGGGAAGCAGCGGAACTTGTTCTGCCCAACCTTGAAAAGATGCGTGCTTACAGGCTCCAACGATTGGTAAGCCACATCAATGCCCGAGACTACGGCGGCGTTTTGATGTTTGATCCGATGAACATCCGCTACGCAACCGACAGCACTAATATGCAGCTTTGGAATACACATAATTCCTTTCGTGCGGTGCTGGTTTGCGCGGATGGGTATATGGTGATCTGGGACTACAAGAATTCCCCTTTCCTCAGCAAATTCAACCCATTGGTGCGCGAGCAGCGCTCTGGCGCGGACCTGTTTTACTTTGACCGGGGCGACAAGGTGGATGTGGCGGCTGATGCCTTTTCAAACGAAGTGCGTATTCTGATCGAAAAACATTCCTGCGGAAACATGCGGCTTGGTGTCGACAAACCGACAATTCACGGAAACCGCGCCCTTGTTGCACAGGGGTTTGAAGTCATGGAAGGCGAGGAACTGACCGAAAAGGCCCGCTCAGTCAAAGGCCCGGACGAGATTCTGGCAATGCGCTGCGCCTCGATCGCCTGTGAAAATGCTGTGGCAGAGATGGAACGCGCTTGTGAACCCGGAATGAGCGAAGATGAAATCTGGGCTGTCCTTCATGCTGAAAACATCAAGCGGGGCGGCGAATGGATCGAAACCCGGCTTCTGTCCACGGGTCCACGCACCAACCCGTGGTTTCAGGAATGTGGCCCACGTATCCTTCAGAACAACGAAATTCTTTCATTTGACACTGACCTGATCGGCTCCTACGGAATCTGTGTTGATATTTCGCGCAGTTGGTGGGTCGGTGACGCGGACCCCCGCCCGGACATGGTTTACGCCATGCAACACGCCCATGAACACATCATGACAAACATGGAAATGCTGAAACCAGGTGTCCAGATGCGTGATCTTACGCACAACTGTCACAAGCTTGACGAACAGTTTCAAAAACAAAAATACGGCTGTTTAATGCATGGAGTCGGGTTGTGCGACGAATGGCCCCTGATTGCTTATCCAGACCAATTCGTTGAAGGAGCCTTTGAATATGAACTGGAGGCCGGGATGGTGCTTTGCTCTGAAGCATTGGTTAGCCCGGAAGACGGTGATTTTTCAATCAAGCTCGAAGATCAGGTCTTGATTACAGAGGACGGTTTTGAAAACCTGACGACTTATCCCTTTGACTCGCGCTTGATGGGGTATTTTTAAGCAGATCAGAGCAACCTTTGATCCTGCTAAACCTGTTCAGCGAAAATGCTCACGTAGTTAACAATATATCGTTTTAAATCATAAGCTAAAACAACGTAGTTAAAGTTTAAACCGCGCCAAAATGCCCATATGATCCGACCCAAGAAGTGGTCGAAGCTGTGTGCGTGTTTCCTGTCCTTCAGTCGCCGGGACCAAAACGTGATCGATCGGCAATTCAAGAAAACCATTAAAGAGCGAATAGGTGTAACTTACAGCACCTGCCCGCTCCGTTTCCGTTAAATCCAGCAGAGAATGCATGGCGTAGGACCACGGTACCATGTTGAAATCTCCACCAACAACGACCCTCCCGTCAAGCCCATTCAGAAATGGCCGAAGCCGTTCAATCTGTCGGGCCTGGGTATGAGGATACGGCCAGTGCAGGTGTACCGAAACAAGCCAGAGAGGCCCATCAGCGGTTATCACCTGTATCGCAACCGCGCCCAAACGCTCAATACAACGCTCGCTCCCTTCAACCATCGGCCAGCGCGACGCAACGCTAACGGCCCCCACCCATAAAAACCCGCACGTGAGTTGGCTTTGATATTGCCCAGCCAATGCTGACAGCACTTCGGTATTCGCTTCATTGACCTCCTGAAGCGTCACGAAATCCGGGTTATGCTGTAAGATATCGGAGACAACAGCTTGCTTGTCAGCCAAACGAAAGGACAGGTTTTTCTGGTAGAGACTGTATTTTGCCTCTTCCGATACTCGATGTTCGAGCCCGGCCCAAAGGACACCTGTGCCAAAAAAGATCGCCACACCAAACCAGACAGCGGCAACACCCTTTAGCCATTTCCAGCTCATGGTGAATAATATCAAAGCACCAAGGCCGGTCAAAACGGCGAAATGCCAACGGAAAACCGCAAAAGAATCGCCAATTGGATGAAGACCACCAGTCAGACCCAGTACCAAAGGCAGAACTGGTGACAAACACAGCGCGACACCCAAAAATCTTAACATTCAAAACCTCTGATCATACGAAAGCCAATCGCGTATGACATTGACATAGTCAATAAAGGCGACAACCGCAATTCAGTCACACACCCTCACCTTCATGTTACGCAACCGTGACATACCTTGTGTTAAATGCGGTTGCAGCCCAATTTGTGCGGGCAGATAGAAAGGAATCCCAATGGCGACCGAGCGCGTGACTTTTACGGGACATTCAGGCATTAAACTTGCCGCCAGGCTGGATCTACCAGACGGACCACATCTGGGAACCGCTTTATTTGCACATTGTTTTACGTGCTCAAAAGATATTCCCGCAGCACGCAGGATTGCAGGGCGGCTCGCGGGAATGGGCATTGCTGTCTTGCGCTTTGATTTCACCGGTCTTGGGCATTCGGAAGGTGAATTTGAAAATACCTCGTTCAGTTCGAACGTTTCTGATCTTGTTGCAGCGTCCAACTATCTGAAAGAGCGGGACATGGCTCCGGGGATGTTGATTGGTCATTCTCTTGGCGGAGCTGCGGTTTTACGTGCTGCAGATTCGCTGCCAAGTGTAAAAGCTGTTGTAACCTTGGGTGCACCGTTTGACCCCGGTCACGTCACGCATAATTTCGCGGATGCCTTGCCGAAAATACAAGCCGAAGGCACCGCCGAAGTTAACCTTGGCGGACGCCCCTTTCGCATCGGGCGCGCGTTTGTTGAAGATGTCGCCGCCGAAAACCTGGCACCCGCCATCGCCGGGCTGAAACGCGCTTTGCTTGTTATGCACGCCCCGCGCGACACAATTGTTGGCGTCGAAAACGCAACGCAAATTTTCACCGCAGCGCGTCATCCGAAAAGCTTTGTCACGCTCGACAATGCGGATCATCTGATAACCAATTCGGCAGATGCGGAATATGCGGCCGAGGTGATCGCAGCTTGGGCAGGCCGCTACATGGACCTGCGCCCGCCTGCACCCCCAATAGGTGCCCCTGAGGGTGTGGTTCGCGTAGCAGAGGCTGATCCCGAAGGTTTCTTGCAGGATGTGAACGCTGGCCCGCTTCATCATACTGTTGCGGATGAACCACTAGCCTATGGTGGCACCAACAAAGGCATGTCGCCCTACGGCTACCTGGCTGCGGGTCTTGGGGCCTGCACATCGATGACAATCCGCATGTACGCGCGTAGAAAAGAATGGCCGCTGGAACACGTCAGTGTGGATGTAACGCACGACAAGGTTCATGCCCAGGATGCGGGCAATGGCGCCAACACTAAGATCGACACCTTTCAACGAAAAATTCACCTGACTGGCAACCTGACAGATGATCAGCGACAAAGATTGCTGGAAATTGCTGATAAATGCCCGGTGCACAAAACGCTTGAAAGCAGTTCAGAGATCGAAACCTCTTTAGCCACGGCGTAGGCAAAACGCCTTAACCGATATCACCTGCGGCGTAATAGCTGGATGTCATAGTGTAGAGTTTTCGCGGTCCGGCAACATGCCATGTGGCTGACCAGACTGGCCACTCCGAAAAGTCATACAATACGTTATAAGTATCCTCAGCACATACGTGTTCTGCCTTTGTGGTGCGTTGCGTTATATCAAGGCGATGAAAGAATTGCCCATTGTCAAAACAGATATCAATGCCACCGGGGCGTGGTTGCCACCAATACCGACGCGACGCCCGCAATTGAGGTTGCCCTGCATAGACCAAACGCCCGACTTCGATGTACCGAAGCGACGAACTGTCGGGTTCAAATGTTGCCATTCCATCCATATATCCCCGCAGCCCGGTTTTTAGGTCGATTATCTCACGACCTAACCACCAGGAGCCGCAAAAATCCATAAGCTGCTTTGGCCCCCTTCTCACTCCGCCAGGACTCCGATAGTGATATACCCATGTTCCCCCAGAAACCGAATACTCTGACCAGATATTTCCATATCATAGCATGCCCAAAGGTCACTGGGTGGCCACTGAGAGCAATAGCGGTCTTCTTCAACACGCCAGTATCCCCAACTATCTGCGCCTGCATTATATAGGGTTCGACCAGAGGCATAAAAATACTGTGTTGCGGCCTCATAAGTTATGCCTTTGTCGATCAGCGCCTTTTTGATACCTTCTGCTTCAAGTGGTTCCCAGTTTTCGGCAAGGGCAACCGCAGGCCAAATAATCGAGAAAATAAGGACAGCGCGCCGCATGGGACCTCCGGGGTGCTTGCTGTAGACACCGCGTCAGTCTAAGAGAACCCGCGCCCTGTCTCAATTCAAAAGGCCTTTAACATGATCCCCCGTTATTCCCGCCCTGAAATGGTTGCCATCTGGTCGCCAGAAACCAAATTCCGCATCTGGTATGAGATCGAGGCACATGCCTGCGACGCACAGGCCGATCTGGGTGTGATCCCGCGCGCGAATGCTGACGCCGTCTGGAAAGCCAAGGACGTGGAATTTGATGTAGCGCGGATCGACGAGATTGAGGCCGTGACAAAACACGACGTTATCGCCTTTCTTACGCATCTCGCGGAACATGTCGGAAGCGATGACGCGCGTTTTGTTCATCAGGGGATGACCAGTTCCGATGTGCTGGATACCTGTTTCAACGTGCAGCTTGTCAAGGCGACCGATATTCTGATCGAAGATATGGTCAAATTGCTCGCCGCCCTGAAGCGCCGCGCCTATGAGCACAAGGATACGGTGCGCATCGGCCGGTCCCACGGAATTCATGCCGAACCAACAACAATGGGCCTGACCTTCGCGCGGTTCTATGCAGAGATGGACCGCAACCTGAACCGGTTGAAGAAGGCGAGGAAAGAGATTGCGACGGGTGCAATTTCGGGTGCTGTTGGCACATTCGCAAATATTGATCCTGCGGTAGAAGAACACGTCTGCGCGAAACTGGGATTGGAACCAGAACCAATTTCAACTCAGGTCATTCCGCGCGACCGTCACGCGGCGTTCTTTGCAGCCCTTGGGGTGGTTGCGAGTTCAATCGAGAATGTCTCCATCGAAATCCGCCATATGCAGCGCACCGAAGTGCTTGAGGCCGAGGAGTTTTTCTCAAAAGGGCAAAAGGGATCATCCGCGATGCCGCACAAACGCAACCCTGTGTTGACCGAAAACCTTACCGGTCTTGCGCGCCTTGTCCGCATGGCGGTTGTTCCCGCGATGGAGAATGTTGCGCTCTGGCACGAACGCGATATTTCGCACTCATCCGTTGAACGCAATATCGGACCTGACACCACCATTACGCTCGACTTCGCACTCGCGCGCCTGACCATGGTCATAGACAAGCTGGTGATCTATCCCGACAACATGCTCGCCAATATGAATAAATTCCGTGGCCTGGTTATGTCTCAGCGTGTTCTGCTGGCCCTGACGCAAGCCGGTGTCAGCCGCGAAGACAGCTACAAGCTCGTGCAAAGAAACGCGATGAAAGTCTGGGAAGAAGGTAAAGATTTCAAGACAGAGCTACTGGGTGATGCGGATGTTCTAAAAGCGCTAAGTGCAGAAGAAATCGAAGACAAATTCGACCTTGGCTATCATACCAAACATGTCGATACGATATTTGCGCGAGTCTTCGGCAAGGACTAGGTCACTTAGAAACGTTTTAAGGGGTCTCTTAACGCTTCGCTGCCAATATACCGCGACGTGAACCGGAGAGACCCCATGAGCCCCCCCCAACCTGAACTTTCGGGCGGCCCTGCCCCCAGCTTTCCAACGACGGCGAGCAATCTTACCCGCAAACAAAAGGCAGCAATCGTTGTTCGGCTCCTGCTTGGTGAGGGGGCGACACTTTCCTTAGCAAAACTGCCGGAACAGCTTCAGGCCGACCTGACAGAACATATTGGCGCTTTGCGTCTGGTAGACAGGAAAACGCTACACGACGTACTCCAAGAATTCTTGACAGAACTGGAATCGGTTGGGATGGCGTTTAGTGGCGGGCTGGAAGGTGCTCTTTCCTTATTGGATGGGTCAATCAGCCCCGTCGCCGCCGGGCGACTACGGCGTGGAGTTGGATCACATAGCCAAAACGATCCGTGGGAACGTATAGCGGAAACTAAAAACTCAGACCTTTTATCCATCCTTTTTGAAGAAAGCGTTGAGGTCTGTGCTGTTATTCTTTCAAAGTTAAACGTTGCAAAATCAGCAGAACTACTGGGCCTCATTCCAGGTCCAAAAGCGCGACGCATTGTCTATGCGATCTCCATGACAGGTGGTGTCACTAAAGATGCGTTAGAACGAATTGGAAAATCTGTCGTCACCCAAATTGATGCGCGTCCGGTCTCTATCTTCTCTGAAGAACCTGTGGAGCGCGTGAGTGCAATATTAAACTCCTCCTTTTCGACCACGCGTGACGATGTCTTGGTCGGGCTGGAAGAAACAGACGCAGAGTTTGCAAGCAGAGTGCGAAAAGCCATTTTCACCTTTGCTGACATTCCGTCACGCATTGATGCGCGCGATATCCCAAAAATTATACGCGGGCTAGAACAGAAAGATCTGGCAACTGCATTGACGGCTGCCCAGGCAAATGACGATGGATTGGTTGTTGACTATGTGCTTGATAACATGCCGAAACGTATGGCTGACCAACTTCGGACAATGATTGAAGATATGCGTGCGGTTCAAGAACCTATTGCGGAAACGGCAATGAGTGTTGTCATTGCGGAGATCCAGAAACTTGCCACCAGCGGGGAGATTACGATTGCGATCGAAGAAGATGCCGAGAGAAACGAAATCTGAACAAAATGTGATCTGGACAGTTCCGGAACCTATGCTTAGCCTTACTGCATGAAACAGAATGATGGACGCCGCTGGCACGATATGGGGGGACAGGCCGCTGGGCCGGTTCCGAAGGAAGATCACGACTTTGCGCTTTGGGAAAAGCGTATCGACGCACTTATGGTGCTTTGCTCTGCCAAGGGACATTTTACCGTAGATGGCCTGCGCCGTGCTCTCGAGGATATGGGCGAAGACGCATTTGAAACGATGAGCTACTACGAACGGTGGGTTGCTTCGCTCAATCAAAACCTTGTAGAGGCCGGGGTTTACACCCCAACCGAACTTGGCGAGCGCATGGAAGAGATCGCAACGCGTGGTGAAACCTACGGCGAGGCCGCGCATGGCTGAGCGTGTTCGTGTAAAACACATGATGCCCCCTGGGCATGTGCGAGCGCCCGCATATCTGCGGGGAAAAACTGGCTTTGTCGAGCGCAAGCTTGGCGCATTTGGCAACCCTGAACAGCTTGCCTATGGCTTGCCTGCCGAAAAAATCCCGTTGGTCCGGGTACGTTTCTCAATGGCTGAAGTCTGGGGAAGTGACACAGAATACCCGAACGATACGCTGGACGCAGAAATCTTTGCCCATTGGCTAGAATATCCGGAAACACATGATGCCCCATGATCACCATGACCACCTGAGCCCTTCGGGGCACCCGTACCGCAAAGACAATGACGAACCACTGACCTATTGGCAGTGTATGGAGATCGCGATGCGCGAACTTTTGATCGAAAAGGGTGTTACAACGGCCACTGAAATTGCCTCTCAGATAGACACGATGGATGCCCGGTCTCCTGCGAACGGCGCCGCTGTCGTTGCACGTGCCTGGGTAGATCCAGCCTTTAAGGCACGGTTGCTGGAAAACGCGTCCAGAGCCAGCCGTGAAATGGGTTTCGACATCGGCACGTTGCGCCTTATTGCGCTGGAAAACACTGAAGATATCCACAATGTCGTAGTTTGCACTTTGTGTTCCTGCTATCCGCGCAACCTGCTTGGCTTGCCACCCGATTGGTATAAAACAAGGGCCTACCGGTCACGCGTTGTGAAAGAGCCGCGCAAAGTTCTGGCTGAGTTTGGTTTGGAACTACCCGCCGAAACAACGGTTCGGGTTCATGATTCAACTGCAGATATGCGCTATATTGTAATACCTGTGCGCCCGGACGGAACAGAGAACATGACCGAGGAAGAACTTGCTGAACTGGTGAGTCGCGACAGCATGATTGGCACAGGTATCGCAAAATTACCGTCCTGACCTGCATACTTATTTAACAAGAAACGGTAGAACGAAACTCGGTCTGCCCCTGTTTAAAGGCTAAGTTTTATAAATGCAGAGCTTCAGCGTAAACGCGCGGATGCAACGATCGCCCCATGATTAGCCTTTTGCACGATCACGACGACCGGGTCAGAGCCAAGTGCTGGAACAGGAAAAGAAAGTGCCCGGCGGCCATCCCAGTTTCGGATATTTTCCCACGACGTTACAATATTCGAATAGGTGATTGACCGTCCAGCATTCTCTCCGCGTCGAATGTTAACTGTTGAAGATGGCGTATAGCGAACCAGTTGCACAACAAGCGGTCCAAGCACCTGGCCGGAAGGCTCCAAAGTAACATTCAATGATTGCCCCCGTCGTTCCAGAGAAACGCCCGGATTGTTTGTTTGTGAAGCGTGTCGCTGCAGCGTTGCAGCCACTTCTTCAGGCTCGTGACCAACAATATGGTCCTTTCCGCCGACAATCATCTGCGGCGTGTAAACCATCCGTTTGTTTGCAGCGCGTGCATAGGCTTTTTGTCGCGCGGTATAAGCAGGATCTCCGAAACTATCGACCCAACCGATGTAGTCCCAGTAATCAACATGAAGCGCAAGCGCGATCACATCCTCCCGGTCTGCAAGTGATGTAAGCAACGCGTCGGCCGGTGGGCATGAAGAACACCCTTGTGAGGTGTAAAGCTCAAGCACAACCGGATCGGATTGCGCTTGCGTACCGCCTGCAACCGCGACCCATAACCCAATAATTGCGCTGAACAGCTGTTTTCTCATGCTTACTCTTCCTTCGTACTTACCCCTTGCTAAATCACAGTTGCGCCGAACACCAATCAAGGTTTTGCGAGAATACTCTAATTCTTGTTACAAACGCGTGAGGATTGTGATAATTGTGTACAATAGTATACAAAAGTGCACATCTCCTCTTGAATGAACGCCAATGTTAAGGCAATACCAGCCTTAACAATACCCCGAAATCATTTGAGGGAGGCCACGATGCCCATCACCGTTGGACGCGATAGTTCTAAAACCCGCAAAACATTGAAAGTCGGCTCTGAGAGCATTTCCTATTATTCCATCCCTGCCGCCGAGGCGGCCGGACTTGGCGATTTTTCCAAATTACCCGCCGCGCTTAAAGTGGTGCTTGAAAATATGCTTCGCTTTGAAGACGGCAAAACCGTTTCCGTTGATGACATCAAGGCGTTTAGCGAGTGGGCAGTCCAGGGTGGCAAAAACCCGCGCGAAATCGCCTATCGCCCCGCGCGTGTTCTGATGCAGGATTTCACTGGCGTTCCTGCCGTTGTTGACCTTGCAGCCATGCGCGACGGAATCATGGGCCTTGGTGGTGATCCTGAAAAGATCAACCCGCTGAACCCGGTTGATCTTGTGATCGACCACTCGGTCATGATTGATGAGTTCGGCAACCCCCGCGCGTTTCAGATGAACGTTGACCGCGAATATGAACGTAACATCGAACGCTACACATTCCTGAAATGGGGCCAGTCCGCGTTTAACAACTTTCGTGTTGTTCCCCCCGGAACCGGTATCTGCCATCAGGTGAACCTCGAATACCTGTCGCAGACGGTCTGGACCGATGTGGACCAAAACGGCGAAAACGTTGCCTACCCTGACACGCTCGTTGGTACCGACAGCCACACCACAATGGTAAACGGCCTCGCCGTTCTAGGCTGGGGTGTTGGTGGCATTGAGGCTGAGGCTGCAATGCTTGGCCAGCCCATTTCCATGCTGATCCCCGAAGTAGTCGGATTTGAACTGACCGGTGACATGAGCGAAGGCACAACAGGCACTGATCTGGTTCTCAAAGTTGTCGAAATGCTGCGCGCCAAAGGCGTTGTCGGAAAATTCGTCGAGTTTTACGGTGAAGGGCTTGATCGCCTGCCGCTGGCAGATCGCGCGACCATTGCCAACATGGCGCCCGAGTATGGCGCGACTTGTGGCTTCTTCCCGGTCGATAACGAAACGCTGCGCTACCTGCGCACGTCTGGCCGCGACGAGGGCCGGATAGCGCTTGTCGAAGCCTATGCAAAAGAAAACGGTTTCTGGCGCGGCGATGACTACGCTCCGATTTACACGGATACGCTGCATCTTAATATGGGGACAATCGTACCTGCGATTTCGGGTCCTAAACGCCCACAAGACTATGTCGCGCTTGATCAGGCAAAGACTGCGTTCCAAAAAGAAATGGAAGAGACCTTTAAGCGCCCCATGGGCAAGGAGGTTGCTGTTGCCGGTGAAGATTACACGATGGAATCCGGCAAGGTTGTGATTGCCTCGATCACCTCTTGTACCAACACCTCCAACCCTTACGTGATGATCGGAGCAGGCCTTGTGGCACGCAAAGCAGCGGCACTTGGCCTGGGCCGTAAACCTTGGGTTAAAACCTCTCTGGCACCCGGTTCACAGGTCGTGAGCGCCTATCTTGAAGCGGCGGACCTGCAAAAAGATCTGGACGCCATTGGTTTCAACCTTGTTGGCTATGGCTGCACAACTTGTATCGGCAACTCTGGCCCGATCCAGAAAGAACTGTCCGAAGCGATTGCCGAAGGTGATCTGGTGGCAACCTCTGTGCTTTCTGGCAACCGGAACTTTGAAGGCCGCATCAGCCCGGATGTCCGTGCAAACTATCTTGCCTCTCCGCCGCTTGTGGTTGCTTATGCGCTTGCTGGCACGATGGACATCAATCTTGCGTCAGACCCGATCGCACAGGACAAAGACGGCAACGACGTCTACCTGAAAGACATCTGGCCAACGACACAAGAAATTGCGGAACTGGTTGAAAAAACCGTCACACGTGAAGCGTTCCAGTCGAAATATGCCGACGTCTTTAAAGGCGATGAAAAATGGCAATCTGTCGAAACGACTGACAGCCTGACCTATGACTGGCCCACCACATCAACCTATGTGCAAAACCCGCCTTACTTTCAGGGCATGTCAAAAGAAGCTGGCACTATCTCAAACGTGACAGATGCAAAGGTCCTGGCAATCCTTGGCGACATGGTCACAACCGACCACATCAGCCCCGCTGGATCGTTTAAGGACACGACACCGGCCGGGAAGTATCTTGTTGACCGGCAAGTGCCCGTGCGCGAGTTCAACTCTTACGGATCGCGACGCGGAAACCACGAAGTTATGATGCGCGGTACATTTGCCAATATCCGTATCAAAAACGAAATGCTGGATGGTGTTGAGGGCGGCTACACCAAGGGCCCGGATGGGAAACAAGCAGCGATTTTTGATGCTGCAATGGCCTATCAGGAGGCAGGCACTCCGCTGGTGATTTTCGCTGGCGAACAATATGGTGCAGGGTCTTCCCGTGACTGGGCAGCCAAGGGCACAGCCCTGTTGGGTGTGAAAGCGGTGGTCGCAGAAAGTTTTGAACGCATTCACCGTTCGAATCTTGTCGGAATGGGGGTTATCCCGTTTGAATTCACTGGTGGAGACAATCGTACCTCTCTCGGCCTGAAAGGTGACGAAACTGTGACAATCACAGGTTTAGACGGCGATCTCAAACCGCTTTCAAATGTTCCTGCAACAATCAAATATGCCGACGGATCGTCGAAAGAGATACAGCTGAAATGCCGTATCGATACGGAAGTAGAGATCGAATACATAGAAAATGGTGGTGTTTTGCACTATGTGCTGCGGAATTTGGCCAAAAGCTGATCCTCAACGAAACACATTGTTTCCAGTTTTGGGGGGCGTTTTCGAGCGCCCCCTATATTTTTGTTAAGAGTTATACTTTAGATAGAAAGGCATGATAGATCTAAGAGTGCCACAAAATCGCCTCATTATTAAGTTCGGGATCCCGATTGTCCTGCTGGAAGCTGCTGTGCTTCTTGCACTGGCTCTGTAAGTTCTGTCACCCCAAGATCAAAATCATAACAATACCGACGCCAAGCAGAATGCACAGTGGCGAATAGTATTTTCTGTCTAAAGTGCGAAATGGAAATTCCGGTGTAAGGCCCGCCCAAAACTGCGTGAACCCTAAAACACCCCTTGTCAGAAACACTGCTGCAATAAGCGCACAAAGCGTTTGCAGCCAGACTGACCCACCAAACGGTGACCCTGCCCCTAGATAAATGACTGCAGCGGCAGCACCCACCATCGCAAACGATACGGCGCCACATTGCAATGCACTGGGCATCTTTCTGATGTTTCGAAATCCTGCAACGCTGCGCGCGAGGCTTTCTTCGTCCCCGCCGGGCCACCAGATCCGAAAGGCCCAGATGAGATGTATCGCTGCAATCAGGAAGAGGATTGCGCCAATGAAAAGTGCGAACCAGAACATCACGTCCCTTTGACCTCAAACCTATCTATTTGGCGGCTTCTATCGCTGGTCGAACCGTACTTTCCAGAACCCGTTGCGTGATTGGCCCGGCAAACCGCAAGACAACGATACCTTCGCTGTCGATGATAAAGGTCTCCGGCACCCCTGTCGCACCCCATTCAATCGCGGTGCGAGCACCCTGATCCATGCCAAGCGCAGTATACGGATTGCCAAGCTCCTCCAGAAAATCAAGCGCCTTGTCCACATCCGTATCACGGTTGATCCCGTAAATCGGCAAGCCTTCTTCGGCCAGCATCACGAGGATTGGATGCTCAGCGCGGCAAGGTGTGCACCAGCTGGCCCAAACATTTACCAGTTTTACTCCCGGTTCGCGCAACTCTGCATCACCAAAGGTGGGTTCAGGTCCAACAGGGCTTAAAAACAAAGCAGGAGCAGGCCCTCCCTGTCTGGCAGAGGGGTGGCTATCATCCTTACCAAGGCCAAAATAAAACATCAGCGCGAACGCAGCGAAAACCAACGGTGGAGCAACCATCAGGGGATTCAGTTTAGTCACGTTTTGCGCGCCTCTTTTCCAATTCTCTAAGTTGGTGGCGTACTTTACGCCCTTTTGTCCAACTCATTAGAACTAGTGACAGCAGAAGCAAAATACTAGCGCCGTAGGCTGCAGAAACTTCTAAAGCATATTTTCCAAGATCGGGCATCATCCAAGCCTCTCTCGTGCCATGATTGCCTGTATGCGGCGTGAGCGTATCTCTGTCCGTGTGCGCAGCAGAACAAGCGCGACAAACAACAGAACAAACCCCGCAATACAGAAAAGCAACGGCAGGTAATATTCGTTATGAACGTTGGTTTCTTCATCAAGCGAAAGTGAAGCGCCTTGGTGCAGCCCCTGATTCCAGAAATTCACTGCATAACGGCTAAGCAGCGCAAAAACGGACCCAACAAGACATAGAATCGAGGTAAGGTCCGCAGCGGTATCAGGGTTTTCCACCGCTTCCCACAACGCGATATAGCCAAGGTAAAACAAAAACAGGATCAGGAAAGACGTAAGTCTCGGGTCCCAAACCCACCATGTCCCCCACATGGGCTGTCCCCAGACCGCACCTGTTATCAAGGCAATCAAAGTCATCACAAGCCCAATCGGCGCTGCCGCCTTTGCCGCCAGAGCAGACACATGGTGACGCCGCACAAGCCAGACCAGCGAAGTGATCAGCATCATCACCCAGGCATTTATTGCCATCATCGCAGCGGGAACATGCAGATATATGATTTTGACTGTGGCACCCTGCCGATAGTCGTCAGTGGTAAAGAAAAATCCCCAGACAAGACCGATAACCAGACAAACCGCAGCCAGCACAGCAAAATATGGCAGCAAGACCTGCGAGGTCTGCATGAACTTTTTCGGATTTGCATATTCCCAAAGCGACATCGCGTTTACCTATGGTTCTTTTTGGTTGTTGCGGGTGATCATAACCGCATTCGGCCTATCGTAAATTGATGCGGATTGCCGCAGCCGCGGCGAAGGGTAGGATTGCAATGACTCCAAAGGTAATTCCTGCCAGCATCAGAAGCGGTGTCGCGTTATCTAGACTGGCTAAGCCACGGGTCAGCGCCTCCGCACCAAAGATCAATGTGGGCACATAAAGTGGAAGAACAAGCAGCGAAAGCAACAGCCCACCGCGTTTCAACCCAACCGTCAAAGCGGCGCCAAAGGTGCCAATCATCGAAAGTGCCGGTGTCCCGAGAGCCAGCGTCAGGACAAGCCAGCCATACCCACCCTGAGGTAGGTTCAGCAAGACCCCAAGCGCAGGTGCTGCAAGTGTCAGCGGCACCCCAGTGACCAGCCAATGCGCCAATGCCTTGATAACCACAACCGCCTCCATGGGGATTGGCGCAGTCGCCAGCAAATCGAGCGAGCCATCCTCGAAATCCAGCGCAAAGATGCGGTCAAGCGAAAGCAGGCAGGCCAAAAGTGCGCCAACCCATAAAACGCCCGGAGCGATGCGCGCCAGGACCGCACTCTCAGGACCTACGCCAAATGGAACAAGAACCGTGACGATCAGGAAGAAAGCCAGCGCCAGACCAAAGCCGCCGCCTGCGCGTGTTGCCTGTCTCAGATCTCGTATCAAAAGCGCGATCATAAAAACGCCTCATCAAAATGATCTTCTGACTGCCGATCGGCCCGAAACTGCGTCAGGTCCAGAGCCTCGGCTTCAATGCCAAGGTCGATATGTGTCGCAATCAGCGTTATGCCCCCTGCCCGGCAATGCGCGGCAACAGCTGTGGCGAACAAGCCAACACTTTCCTGATCAAGCGAAACCGTTGGCTCATCAAGTGCCCAAATGGGCCGCCCGGTCACCAAAAGCCGCGCGAGCCCAAGGCGGCGTTTCTGGCCAGCAGACAGGTTGTGCGCAAGTCGCGTTCTGAGCTCTGTCAAGTTGAACGCGACAAGCGCGGGTTCGATATCATCACAGCCAAAAACATCTGCCCAAAACCGCAGGTTTTCTTTGACAGTCAGGGTCGCCTTCAACCCATCTGCGTGCGCGGCATATGCGATCTGATCTGCGCCAGGTGTAATTGATCCGTGAGCAGCAGGCTGTAGCCCAGCAATTGTGCGCAACAGCGTTGTTTTTCCAATACCATTTGGCCCGCGCAACAGCAGCGTTTGCCCTGCTTCCAGCGTAAAAGACACCCCTTCCAGCACCGGAATGCCGCCACGGGCACAAGCAAGGTTGGAAATGGAAAAACTCATGGGTAAGGGCTTAGCCTAAAGAAGCGACAGCGAAAAGCGCGATCACACACATAGTAACGCGGCTGCGACTCTACGGCCTTCTGACAACAAAACATTATAGGTTCTGCAGGCAGACGGGCTGGCCATGGTTTCGACGCCAATCTCTGCAGCTTCAAGCGCCGTCCTAAGGTGTGCGGGTATATGGGCTATTTCAGCGCCTGTGCCGATGAACAGCACGTCAATCTCGTCGGCTTTCGCCAACAGTGATTCCGAATCGTCGTAGCCCTGCCATTCCACTACCCCGGTAGGCATCACCAGAATGGCGTTATTGTAGACCTTCCCGCCGACCCTAAAAAAGCCCGGACCGTATCCTTCTATTGGTAAAGCGTCGGCAAAGTTCATTTCGTTCAGTTGCACAGCAGCATCCTTAGTCAAACAACGGTAGCCCAGACAGGGCGGAAACCGCGATAATCAGATAGGCAACAGTACGGTAAACCCGTTCCCGGCCCGGTTTGAAAATAGCAGCCCCAGCGAGATTGGCCAACAGGTACGGAACGACCAAAATGATACCCGTAAAGATTGCCGAAACCACAAGATGACCACCGATCTGGAATACGACAATCATAGAGATATCTGCAAGGATGAGGAACAGCAGCGTATTTGCGCGAATGACTTCGGCTGGATGTGGGCTCGCCATGTAAAGCATGATCACCGGGGGCCCGGCCAGGCCAACACTGCCACCAAGAAATCCGGCAAGTCCGCCTGCGGCAAACATCATGTGGTTTTTTAAAGGTTTATTATACCTCACACCTGCAACAAGAAGACCTAGCAGTGCAAGCGACACAAATGAAACGCCATATCGAAAGACTTCTGCAGCGATCACGGATAACAGCAAAACACCAAGGGGCAGCGTAACAACCATACCCATTCCCAGCCGCAGGACATCGCGCGGATGACCATCACGCAATGCGCGCGGCACAATGGGTATTGGGCCGAACATATCCATAATGACCATCGTGGTCAGCGCCTCAAAGGGCGGTATGACCTGCCCTGCTAACGGCAGGTAAACCATTGCGGTTCCAAAGCCTGAAAAGCCCCGCACCAAACCTGCGATAGAAGCGCCAATCACCAGCAGCCAAATACCGTCAATGGTAAAAACGGCGCTCAGCGCCTCCATATCAGGCGTCTATGCCGGAAAACTGGGTACCTGCGTTAGCATCTTGCTTGGTCCAGTCACGTTTCACACCGAGATACAGCAAGAAGGCGGATGCAACGAAGATTGAGGAATACGTCCCAACGATCACGCCCCAGATCATCGCGAAAACAAATCCGCGGATAACATCTCCGCCCAGAATGTAGAGCGATACCAGCGCAAGCAAGGTCGTGACAGATGTCATCATGGTTCGCGACAGCGTTTCGTTGATTGAAAGGTTCAGAACCTCTTTCAGGTCCTTCTTCTTGTATTTGCGCAAGTTTTCACGAACCCGGTCAAACACAACAACAGTATCGTTCAGCGAATACCCAACAATTGTCAAAAGCGCCGCGATGATCGCAAGGTCAAATTTTATCTGAACCTCAGAAAAGACTCCAATCGTCAGGATAACGTCGTGGATCAAGGCCGCGACTGCCCCAAGCGCGAACTGCCATTCAAACCGCAGCCAGATATAGATCAGCACCGCCCCGATCGCCAAAGCGACGGCAAGGGCGGCGGTCTGGATCAACTCGCCTGACACCTTTGGCCCAACGGATTCGACAGATGGAAACTTCATATCCGGATCAATCTGCAACAAAGCTCCACTCACGCTCTCTAACAGGTCTACGGTCACGCTTTCCTGATCGTCCTGCGCCTGAATACGGATCATCGAAACATTCTGCTTTGGCCCAAACGTCGGGTCAAAAACTTCGGTAATTGAAACATCACCAAGGTTCAGCGGCTCGAGCGCCGAACGATAGGCGGCGACATCCAAAGCCTGTGCGCTTTCCGTTCGAATGGTTGTGCCACCGCGAAAATCGATGCCGTAGTTCAGGCCCTGCAACATGAAGGAAACAAAGGCCACAACCATCATCACTCCCGAAACACCAAGCCACAGCTTCCAGCGCTTGAAGAAATCCCAGTTCGTCTCGGACGGTACCAGTTTAAGACGCATCTCTCAGACCTCGATTGTGTTGGGTTTGCGGCGTTCAAACCACATGATGATCATCACACGGGTTACAAAAATCGCAGTAAAGACAGATGTGATAATTCCCAGCCCCAGCGTAATGGAAAAACCCCGTACAGGGCCTGAGCCCATGACAAACAGGATGACGGCCGTGATAAACGTGGTGATGTTGGCATCCAGAATGGCGCTGAGCGCCTTTTCATACCCAAGCTCGATCGCACGGGCTGGTCCTTTTGCGGTTTTAAGCTCCTCACGGATCCGCTCAAAAATCAGCACATTGGCATCTACTGCCATGCCGATTGTCAGAACAATACCTGCGATACCTGGCAAGGTCAGCGTCGCACCAATCATGCTTAGCAATCCAAAAATCAAACCAACGTTGATGATCAGTGCGATGTTGGCGAAAAGACCGAAAAGTCCATAACTTAGCGCCATAAAGATCAACACGGCAGCAAACGCCACGATACAGGCCAGCTTGCCCGCATCAATGCTGTCTTGTCCAAGTTCCGGGCCAATGGTGCGCTCTTCAAGAAAGGTCATTTTCGCTGGCAATGCACCTGCGCGCAGCAGCACGGCAAGGTTGGTCGTCTCTTCAACCGAAAAACGCCCGGTGATTATGCCTGATCCGCCCGGAATATGGGACTGAATAACAGGTGCTGAAATAACCTCTTCATCAAGCACGATAGCAAAGGGAGAACCAATATTTTCAGCAGTATAAGTTCCGAATTTTCGTGCACCCGTCGGATTAAAGCGGAAATTGACAGCAGGGCGCCCATTCTGGTCAAAACTGGGCTGTGCATCGACGAGTTCTTCACCTGACACGACAGCAGCGCGTTCAAGAATGTAAAACACGCCTTCTTCGTCAATCGAAGGCAGTAGCTCATTTCCAACACCGGGGTTGGCGTTGCTATCCTGCGTACGCCCAACAACCGGTTTGAATTCCAGCTTTGCCGGTGTGCCGATAATATCCTTCAGTTCAGCTGCCGAGCCAACGCCGGGAACCTGAATCAGAATTCGTTCTGTCCCCTGACGCTGAATTGTTGGCTCGCGGGTGCCAACCTCATCCACACGACGGCGGATAATCTCAAGCGATTGCTGAACTGTACGTTCATCTGTCGCAACCTTTTCGGCATCTGAAAGGTTCACGACGATCACATCGTTTTCAGCGCGCACCTCAATATCACTGGCACCGACACCCGCCAATGTTGTGACAGGGCGCGCAAGACCGCGAACGATCTCCAGCGCGCGCGCCATACCCTCTGGCTGCGAGATACGCACACGAAGTTCGTCGGCGGCGCTGTCCTGAAGGCGGATTGTGCCAACGGTTGTACGTTCCGGGCGCAACGCATCGCGCACTTCAGACCACATTCCTTGAAGACGCGCTTCGTAAACATCGGAAACATGCACTTCGGCCAGCAAATGTGCACCCCCCCGCAGATCGAGCCCCAGATTGATAAGCGACGAAGGCAACCAATCAGGCCAACTTGCCTGATCTGCCAGTAATTCCGGCGTTTCCCCCGACAGCTCAATGGCCTGAAGGGCATCATTGTGGGTTTCGACCTTTGTGTAAAATGCGTTTGGCATCGCCATCAGCAGCCCAAGCGCACAAAACGCCCAGATCGTGACCCGCTTCCAAAGAGGGATTTGAAGCATGTTTTCTGCCCGAATAAAGGATTAAGACGCAGGTTCGGTTTTGCTGATAACCTGCGCGATCGTGGCCTGCACAACACGCACTTTCACGCCGTCAGCAATTTCCACTTCGATCTCGTTGTCTTCTTTGACCTTAGACACTTTTCCGATCAAACCGCCCTGCGTGATCACCTGATCGCCCCGACGCAATGCCATCACCATTTCCTGATGGGCTTTTGCCTTTTTCTGCTGTGGGCGGATCAACAGGAAATACATGATCGCAAAGATCAAAATGAGCGGAATAAACTGGCCAATGGCTTCCATAGGTTCTCTTTCGTTCTGTGACCGGGCTTTGGCCCGCAATTTGAATAGCGGGCACCCTATATGTGGCCCAATTGCTTGGCAAGGCGACGAACATGCATTTCGAAATGCATTTTCGCGGTTCAAAACCCCGTATGCTTGGTGCATATGGGGGTTGAATGACAATGATCAATCCAAGGAACGGACAAATGCACGACATCCGCGCGATCCGCGAAAATCCCGCAGCCTTTGACGCAGCTATGGCGCGTCGTGGTTTGTCCGGTGTCTCAGCCGAGGTTCTGGCGATTGATGAAGCGCGCCGCGCCAAAATTCAGGCTGCCGAAGAAGCCAAGGCAGAAAGCAACGCTGCTGCAAAAGAGGTGGGTGCTGCGAAGGCACGTGGTGACGATGCAGAATTTGAGCGCCTGCGTGCTCTGGTTTCTGAAAAGAAGGCTGAAATTGCCAATCTGACGGATATGGCAAAGACCGAAGACAAACGCCTGACAGACCTGCTTATGGCGCTGCCGAACATTCCAATGGATGATATCCCCGACGGGGCTGATGAAGACGACAACGTCGAAATCAGGCGCTGGGGTACGCCGCGTGAGTTTTCTTTCAAACCGAAAGAGCATTACGAAATTTCGGCGGCACAGGACGGGCTCGACTTTGAGACTGCGGCCAAATTGTCAGGATCGCGTTTCGTTGTGATGTCTGGGGCAATTGCCCGTCTGCACCGTGCTCTGGCGCAATTCATGCTCGACACACATATCGATGAAAACGGGTTGACAGAAACCTGGACCCCGATCCTTGTGCGCGAAGAAATGATGTACGGCACAGGCCAACTGCCAAAATTCGGCGAAGACAGTTACCAGACCACCAATGGCTGGTGGCTGATTCCAACGGCAGAGGTGACACTGACAAACATCGTGAATAGTCTGGTTGTGGACGAAAGCTACCTGCCCCGCCGCTATGTTGCCCATACACAGTGCTTCCGCTCAGAAGCGGGCAGCGCCGGGCGTGATACCGCAGGCATGTTGCGTCAGCATCAGTTTGAAAAAGTCGAAATGGTGTCTATCACCCATCCGGATAAATCACAGGAAGAACACGCGCGCATGACTCGGTGCGCCGAGGGTATTCTTGAAAAACTGGGCATCCCTTACCGGACTGTTGTTCTTTGCACCGGCGATCTTGGTGCCGGTATGCGCAAAACCCATGATATCGAGGCATGGCTTCCGGGACAGAACATGTACCGCGAGATCAGTTCCTGTTCGGTCGCTGATGCCTATCAGGCACGGCGTATGAATGCGCGGTTCAAACCGGCGGATGGTGGAAAACCTGAGTTTGTTCATACGCTCAACGGCTCTGGCCTAGCGGTCGGGCGTTGCCTGATTGCGGTTTTGGAAAACTTCCAACAGGAAGATGGCTCTGTTTCGCTGCCAGACGCGCTAAACAGGTATCTCGGTGGAAAAACAAAAATTTCGGCAGAGGGAATATTGGTCTGAAAGTGATCCAAGAGCAGCTTTCTAGCGTATCCAACGTATGACAACGTTGAAAGCCTCTCTCACGCTCTTTGCCGCGCTTGCTTTTATAGCTGCGCCACTTTTTCTGATACCCGGGTTTGGTGGATTTGATCCGAACCGCTATCCGATTCCGCAAATCAATCCGCCAATACAGCCTGCAGGATATGCGTTCTCCATCTGGGGTTTTATCTACACGTGGCTTCTGGCGATGGCGACCTATGGTATTATCGGGCGAAGAACTGATGCAGAGTGGGATAACACGCGCACGCCACTGATCCTGAGCCTTGCAATAGGTGCTAGCTGGTTGTCCGTTGCGCGTGTTTCGCCGCTTTGGGCGACAATCCTTATCTGGATAATGCTTATCACTGCGCTGATTGCGCTGTTTCGCACCCCAACGAAGGATCGTTGGTGGCTTGAAGGGCCAGTTGCGCTTTATGCGGGCTGGCTTTCTGCCGCGAGCTTTGTATCAATCGCGCTTCTTGGAGCCGGGTATGGTTTCTTGACTGACATGACTGGCTGGGCGTGGATCTGCCTGTCGGCAGGTGTTATTTTTGCGGCAGCGATACAAACAAGTCTGGCTCGCGCGCCGGAATACGCGGCGGGGGTGGTTTGGGCTCTTGTTGCGATCGCGGTCACAAACTGGTCTCGCGACACCGGCATAACCATTGCCGCATTGCTCGGGTGTGTGGTTATGATAGTACTTGGCGTGAAAGCGTTGTTAGGACAACGTAGCTTAGCCCGCTAAATGAAAAGAAGCGCCTAAAGGCGCTTCTCATTCGCATAGGCGGATTGATCATTCACCGTGCGGCTTTTTATTGAGGTGCTTTCTAAGACGAGACGGCTTTGTCTTTTTCTTGTTTTTATACGGATTAGCTTCAGACTGGCTGCGTACGTAAAGCCTGATCGGCGTGCCAGGCATATTAAAGCTTTCACGCAACCCATTGACAAGATAGCGTGAATAGCTTTCCGGCATCTTCTCGGGGTGGCTACACATCACGACAAATCCTGGCGGACGTGTTTTTGCTTGTGTCATGTAACGAAGCTTGATCCGCTTTCCGCCAGGTGCGGGCGGCGGGTGAGCCTCCAGCATTCCCGACAGCCAGCGATTTAGCTGAGCTGTGGTAACACGGCGGTTCCAGGTTTCATGCGCTTCCAGCACTGCCTCGCGCAATCGCTCCAATCCCCGGCCAGTCTTGGCTGATACCGTGATAAGCGGCGCGCCCCGAAGCTGCGGCAACAAACGTGTGAAAGCTTCTTTCAGATCACGTAGTTTTTCCTGCTTGTTTTCTTCGATATCCCATTTGTTCACGGCCACAACAACAGCACGCCCCTCGCGTTCCGCGAGATCTGCGATCCGTAAGTCCTGCTGTTCAAAGGGAATCTCTGCATCCAGCAGCACCACGACAACTTCGGCAAATTTTACCGCGCGAAGACCATCCGATACTGACAGTTTTTCAAGTTTGTCCTGAATTTTTGCTTTTTTGCGCATTCCCGCCGTGTCAAACATCCTGACTGGCGTATCACCCCATTTAAAACGTAATGAAATCGCATCGCGTGTGATCCCGGCTTCGGGTCCGGTCAGAAGGCGTTCTTCGCCCAGTAATTGATTTATCAGCGTCGATTTGCCCGCGTTTGGACGCCCGACAACAGCAATTTGCAAAGGTTTTCCCTTTGAAAAATCACGCGACTTACCCTCTGCTTCGTCATCGTCCTCAGAAACATCTACGTCGGTTTCAGGAGTGAGGTCTTTTTCACGTTCCGCGAACTCATCTGAAAGCGGTAGCAGGGTGGTATAGAGATCCTCGAAACCTTCACCGTGCTCGGACGATATGGCAAGGGGTTCGCCCAGACCAAGCGCATAAGCTTCTAGCACACCGGCCTCGCCAGCCTTGCCTTCGGCCTTGTTCGCAGCAACGATGACATGCGCATTCTTTTTGCGTAAAATTTCAGCAAAAACCTGATCAGCTGCCAACACCCCTGCCCGCGCGTCGATCATGAACAGGCATACGTCCGCCATTTCAACAGCGCGCTCGGTGAGCCTGCGCATCCGACCCTGAAGGGATTCGTCTGTCGCCTCTTCCAACCCGGCCGTGTCGATAACAGTAAACCGCAAATCGCCGAGGCGTGCATCGCCTTCTCGCAAATCACGTGTGACACCCGGCTGGTCATCAACCAACGCAAGGCGCTTGCCGACAAGTCGGTTGAAAAGCGTAGATTTGCCCACATTGGGGCGCCCTACAATGGCAAGTGTAAAACTCATTTCGGCTCTCCGAGGCGGTCCAAGTCGCCCCGATACACCATTCTTTCGTCAGCGGAAAGCGTGGAGTGTTCCTGAAGAGGAAACAACATAAAGCGTACCGTTCACAACGATGGGGTTCGTCGTAGCGCCCCCTGGCAACCCAACCGAGGATAACAGGCTTCCGTCGACCGGATTATAGGACCGGATTTGTCCATCGCCTGAGGCGACGATCAAACGGTTTCCGGCAAGAATTGGCCCGTAATGTGCATAAACACCTTTGCGGCGGCGTTCGCGCCTTGTTGTGTAATACGGCAGTTCAACAGCCCAGATTCGGGCACCTGTTTCTGCGTCGAGGCGAATAAGCTCTGCCTGATCAGAGACAAGAAAGACCGACCCGCCTGAAGGCCACACCGGGCTGTAGGTTCCTTCTGTTGCGGTCCATATCCGCTCGCCGCTGCGAGCGTTCAGCGCAATCACACTGCCAGATGAGTTACCCGTGTAAACAACATCGCCGTCAATGACCGGGTCACCGCTTACATCGTTGACAGTCGCGTAAACACGCCCACGGCGCTGCCCCGCGACGCGCGCGCCCCAAAGCCGCACACCGGCCTGCGGGAAACCGGCAACCAAGTCACCAGACCCAAAAGGAAATACTGCGACTTTGTCATTCACAGCGGGGCCTGCACCTCCAACCATAACAGATTGAGTTGGCACGCCCGGCAATTCCCAGCGCACACGCCCATCGGCGATGTTAACCGCCCAGGCGCGGCCATCTCTGGAAACAACATAGACAAGATCGCCCAGAACGGTAGGTGCACCCGTTGCCGGTGCATTCAGGCGCTGCGTCCAGCGCATCTGCCCGCTGGCTGCATCAAGCGCGTTCAGCGTTCCAAAGCCCGTTGTTGCGAAAACGATATCGCCTGAAACCGCAAGCCCGCCACCTGATGCGTCACTTGTCCGGTCGGATCCTGGAGTCAAATCCCTGCTCCACAGCAAGGCGCCATCGGTTGTATGTGCCCTTACGCCCGATTGCGAATCCATGGTGAAAAGACGACCGGCAGACGCAACCGGATCAGCCGTGATTCTGAATCTGCGACTATCACCCGCACCAATGTTTGAAGACCAGACGCGGGAAAGCTCCTGTCCAAGCGCAGGATGGATAATCCTGTGCGTTGCAGTGCCATTCCGGTGGGTCCATTCTGAATGATTTACAGCGGCCGGCAGCGTGATCGGAAGCGCAATGTTTCCATCGGTTCCCAGCGCGTTCACTGCTGGAGTGACCCCGTCCTCGGTCTCGCCGGTGGCCGCTTCATCGGAACGTGTTAAAGGCGTCCGCAGATCAAGCCGCTCACCTTTTAACACCGGCTCCCTGGAACAGGCGATCATCGTAAGGATAAGGGCCAAAATTCCGGCGCTCTGGATCAGCTTCACTGCTCACGTCCCCTTAGTGCTCCGAGGTATAAACCACCCCGGACTTCTATTACTCTTTACCACCAACAGCTAGCTTGCTGCCAATGACCCTCCTAGCGCCACAATCAACTGAGACGCACGGCGACGCAAGCCCGCTGTTGCTTCGGTGTCAACCATAAGCGATTGCAGACGGGCAATTGCCGCGTCTATCTCACCGGTCTCCACATCAATCATCGCGAGCTGTTCTTCCGCCAAAAGACGATAAGGCGCACCAGGCGTCGCAATGCTCTCAAGCGCTGCACGCCGGTTTTCCACTGGGGATTCTGTGCCCTCAAGAAGTACCAGCTTGAATGTTGCAAGATCGCGGTAGACTTCCGGTAATATCGCGTCCGATACAATAGATTCCAGTGCTGTGCGCGCGGTTGGAAGATCCTCAGCGATTTGCGATTCAGCAGCCGTTAGCAGCGCCAGAACCGCAGCTGATTCTGCGTCGGCTGAAATTCCTGACAACGCAGAAACTCTTTCGCTTGGATCGTCTGCTTCCAGCGCTGCAAGCACACCATTGCCCACGGCCTCGGCGGCTGCAATTTTGCGCGCCTTTTGCCATTCATTGTAGGCAGCACCGCCAACCACAAGAACAACAAGCAAAGCCGCGATCCAACCATAGCGCCGCATAAGCAGAAACAATCTGTCGCGCTGAACCTCTTCGGTTACTTCTTCAATAAAGCTCTCGGTATTGCTCACGTTCGCCTCCGCATCGGGTCTTCACCCCGTATTCGGCCCTCATACCCCGGAAGACATCGCTTTGCCAAGGGCTCTGACATCAAAGCTTCTGCAGGAAAGAGCGAACCTTGAACCCTGCTGCAGAAAGGACTATTCTAAACCGGATAGTTCAGAATTTAAGTTGGAACGCATTGTACCAGGAAAATGCGCGCCTACATGCAAAATCACATTGTGCCGTGACGGCAGCCAAACGAGGTTAAGATGCGGTTCTTTTCAGTTCTCACCGCAATTTTAGTGGCGGGATTTCTTTATGCGCTGATTATGGAGCGCGAATCGCTGCTTAGCTTTGCTTCCGGTGATCCGTCGGTGTCGGAAGCCCCCGCCGGCGAAGCCGAAGAAGTGCCATCAGAACCGAAACGGTTGGTCTCGGTTGTCGCATTAAGAACGATGGCTCAAACTGTTGATCAGGCAGTACTTTTACGAGGCCAGACCGAGGCGGCAAGGCAAGTCGAAGTCCGGGCCGAAACGTCGGCGCTTGTTCTTTCTGAGCCGCTCCGAAAAGGCGCCCATGTCGAGGCAGGACAGGTTCTTTGTGAACTTGACCCCGGAACGCGGGTAGCCACGCTTGCAGAAGCAGAGGCCCGCCGCGCCGAGGCACAAATAAATTTCACCGCTGCTGCCAAGCTTGCCGAAGACGGGTTTGCCTCTGAAACAAGGGCGGCTGCCGCGCGTGCCGCGCTTCAAGCTGCAGAAGCCGGTGTGGAGGCCGCCAAAAAAGAAATTGAAAGGCTGCGTTTGCGTGCCCCCTTCGCCGGGCTCCTTGAAACAGACACGGCGGAACTTGGCGCGCTGCTGCAACCCGGTGCGCTTTGCGCAACTGTATTGCAGCTAAATCCGATCAAATTGGTTGGCTTTGTTCCGGAAACAGAGGTCAGCCGCGTGTCCCTTGGTGCGATGGCCGGGTCAAGGCTTGCGACCGGGGATGAAGTCGTGGGTCAGGTCACGTTTCTTTCACGCTCTGCTGATCCGTTGACCCGCACCTTCAGGGTCGAAATTGAGGTTAACAACGTTTCATTGAACATCCGCGACGGCCAAACAGCCGAAATCATTATTTCTGCAGAGGGCACATCGGCGCATTTGCTACCTCAATCCGCCCTGACGCTAAATAATGATGGTCGGCTTGGTGTGCGGCTGGTTGGCGAAGGCGATGTTGCAGTCTTTGCCCCTGTCACAATTTTACGTGACACCATCGAAGGCGTGTGGGTAGCCGGCCTTCCCGACACGGCAAGCGTTATCACCGCCGGGCAAGAGTATGTAACAAGTGGCACCAGAATTGCAGTAACCTACAGCGAGGTTGCGCAATGACAGGTTTGGTCGATTGGGCTGCTGAACACGCCCGAATGGTTCTTGCGTTTATCGTCCTGTCGATTCTGGCTGGTGGGCTGGCCTATGCCAACTTGCCGAAAGAAGGCGAGCCTGACATCGAAATTCCTGCTCTTTTCATTGCGGTTCCCTTTCCGGGGATTTCAGCTGAAGACGCAGAAAAATTGCTGCTGAAACCCATGGAAACAGAGCTTTCTGACCTTGATGGTCTGAAATCCATGACAGGAACCGCTGCAGAGAATTATGCAGGGATCGCGCTTGAATTCGAATTTGGCTGGGACAAGAGTCAGATCATCGCGGATGTCCGCGATAAGATGGGTACTGTGGAGGCAGATTTTCCGGATGGCGCGGAAACCTATACCATTACCGAAATCAACTTTTCCGAATTCCCGATCATCATCGTGAACTTGACCGGTGACGTGCCGGAGCGCACCTTGCTGCGCGTGGCGACCAATCTGCAGGACCGGCTGGAAGGTTTGGAACCTGTGCTTGAAGCCGGTTTGGCCGGTCATCGGGACGAAATGCTTGAAGTGGTGATCGATCCGCTGCGGCTGGAAGCCTATAACGTCACGGCGGATGAGTTGATTGGCGTTGTGACACGCAACAACCTTTTGATCGCCGCGGGCGAAGTTGAATCCCCGACCGGTGCGTTTTCGGTTAAAATTCCGTCTTCATTCGACGAGGCGCGGGATGTTTACGACTTGCCAGTCAAAACAAATGGCGACCGGGTTGTTACGCTTGGCGATCTGGCTGACATTCGACTGACCTTTGAAGACCGTCAGGGAACCGCGCGTTTTAACGGAGAGACAACCGTCGCTTTACAGGTGGTGAAGCGCAAAGGCTTTAACATCATCGATACCGCAGCCTTGGTCCGGGCCGAGGTGGAAGCCGAACGCGCCAGTTGGCCGCCAGAATTGCAGGTCGCGATTGATGTTGGCGCGTCAAATGACCAGTCGCGCACCGTGAACAGCATGGTGCGCCAGCTTGAAGGGTCTGTTCTGACCGCAATTGCACTTGTCATGATTGTGATTCTGGCAACGCTTGGAATCAGGTCCGCGCTGCTGGTTGGTTTTGCGATCCCGACATCGTTTCTGCTGTGTTTTGTTTTGCTCGCGATCATGGAGGTTTCGGTTTCAAACATCGTGATGTTCGGCCTTATCCTTGCTGTTGGGATGCTGGTCGACGGCGCAATTGTTGTGGTTGAATATGCCGACCGGCGTATTTCCGACGGCGTTGGCCCGATGCACGCCTATGTCGAGGCGGCCAAACGGATGTTCTGGCCAATCATTTCATCTACGGCAACGACCCTCTGCGCCTTTCTGCCAATGTTGTTCTGGCCCGGTGTGCCGGGGCAATTCATGGGGATGCTGCCGATAACACTAATCTTTGTGCTTTCGGCATCTCTTGTGGTGGCGCTGATTTATCTGCCGGTGATGGGCGGTGTGTTTGGCCGCGCGTCCCGCACCTTTGGCAGGGGTTCAAACGCGTTAAAAGGGTTGCCATGGCTTGCGCGGGCCTTGCTCGTTCCACCCTCTCTTTACCTCATTTTTCTGGGTGCAATGCTGACTCTAAACCCGGTGAATCTGATTAGCGGCCCGTCCCTACTACCACCGGTGATCAACTTGTTACCGGGCGCTTTGCTGTTCTTTTTAGGAACAGTTCTTTCCTCGATCACGGTTGGCGCAGCTAAAATCGAACGGCGCGCAAAGAAAGTCGACGCGGGCTATCGGCGCTCCTTCTTTGGCTGGTTCATTCATTTTATCGCCGGCAACCCCGTGATGCCGCTGATATCTATTGCTGCGGTCGGTACCTTTGTTGCCGCGACCTTCATCACCTTTGGTGAAAACAACAACGGCGTTGAATTTTTCGTCGACAGTGAACCGGAGCAGGCCATCATCTTTGTGCGCCAGCGCGGCAACCTTTCTCTGGTGGAAAAAGATGCAGCGGTCGCGAAGGTTGAAGAAGTTGTCCTGCAAACCGTTGGCGTGGAAACCGCCTTTGCCTTTGCTGGCGCTGGTGGGCTGACAAACAATGACCGTGGCTCAGGAGCGCCGCTTGATTCAATCGGCCAGGTCCAGATCGAACTTATCCCATGGGAGAACCGCGCAAACGACGCCAACCTTGACGGAGATCTGGTGCTAGAGCGACTGGAGGCATCGCTTGCTGAAATACCCGGAATACGGACGGAAATCCTGAACCTCAGCCGCGGTCCGGCCTCTGGCAAACCTGTTCATCTGCGCCTGAAAAGCGACAATTGGGAAAATCTGCAAACTGCTGCAGGCCTTGTTGCAGACCGCTTTGAAAACACAATCGGATTGGCTGACGTCGAAGACACCCGCCCCCTGCCTGGCATCGACTGGCAAATTAACGTGGATGTCGAAAAGGCTGGACGCTACGGCGCCGATGTTGCGACTGTCGGCGGAATGGTTCAACTCGTCACGCGCGGTCTGCTGCTTGACACGATGCGCGTCGACAGTTCGGACGAAGAAATCGAAATCAGGGTGCGCCTGCCCGAAGCGGACCGGGTGCTATCAACACTTGATACTCTAAAACTGCGTACCTCTGACGGGCTCGTCCCGCTTTCAAATTTCATCACCCGTGAGCCGGTTCAAAAACTTGGCCAGATCGACCGGGCAGAGCAAAGCCGTTACTTTGATGTTAAAGCAGCCGTAGACGATGGGTTATTTAACGAAGAAGGCGCACCGATAACTGCGAACGAACGCATCGCGTTGCTGACAAGCTGGTTAGAAACGGAACGCCCCCTGCCACAAGGCGTGAGCTGGGAATGGACGGGCGATCAGGAAGAAGAAGCCGAATCCGGCGCGTTCCTTATGAAAGCTTTCGCAGGTGCGCTGGCACTGATGTTCATTATTTTGCTGGCGCAATTTAACAGTTTTTACAATGCCACACTCGTTCTATTGGCGGTCGTTCTGTCCACGGCTGGTGTTCTGATCGGAATGCTGGTGATGGATCAGGCCTTTTCAATCATTATGACGGGCACCGGCATCGTTGCGCTGGCCGGGATTGTCGTGAACAACAACATCGTGCTGATCGATACCTATCAGGAATATAGCAAGTACATGCCGCGGATTGAGGCGATTACCCGAACGGCACAGGCGCGTATTCGCCCTGTTCTGCTGACAACGATCACAACAATGGCAGGACTTGCGCCAATGATGTTCGGTCTGTCGCTCGATTTTTTGAATGGTGGCTATTCGATCAACAGCCCAACGGCGCTCTGGTGGAAACAGCTTGCAACAGCTGTTGTGTTTGGGCTTGGCATTGCAACTGTGCTGACACTGATTTTTACGCCATCAATGCTCGCACTGAGGGTATGGATATCAATCGGAGCCTACAAGTCTTTCGCAGGTTTAAAAGCGCTTTCCATGGGCCAATCGAGCCGCGCTGCGCGTGACATCGCGCTCAATCGGGCTGCTCGCAAAATCAAACATCCGGAAATCCTTTGGGAAACAGACGTTATGGTCGACGTAGAAGCCGCTGTTCAGACTGACAAAAAGGCTGAAACAGTAGCTGAGGTGAAAGATGTTAAAACGTCAAAAGCAAAGGCGAGCCCTAAACCCCGCAGGAAACCCACGGCTAAAGCAAAAGCGAACACGAACGCAGAGCCTGAAGCCGCTGAGAGCTCCCAAAATCAGGATAACGCCGACAAAGCGACCCTTCCCATTAAAGCTGCGGAATAATTCATTTCGTATCGCCACGCCCTCCGGGCGATCAGGCAACAGCGATAACGTCGTCTTCGCCCTGCTGTTGGCGGTGCCACATCTGCGAATAACGCCCACCACGTTCCAATAGCTCTTCATGGCGGCCCTGTTCGACAATTACCCCATTTTCCAGAACCACAATCTGGTCTGCGTCTGCGATGGTGGACAGGCGGTGGGCAATCGTGATCACCGTGCGCCCCTCAGCCATTTCATGCAGGGAATCCTGAATATTGCGTTCTGTCTCGCTATCAAGGGCGCTTGTCGCTTCATCCAGCAACAGGATCGGCGGGTTTTTCAGCAGCGTCCGGGCGATACCAACACGTTGCTTTTCGCCACCGGAAAGTTTTAGGCCACGTTCTCCCACAGTGGTTTGATACCCATCGGGAAGGCTTTTGACGAAATCATGGATTTTGGCTGCCCTGGCCGCGTCTTCGACTTCTTCCCGGCTCGCATCTGGCTGGCCGTAGGCAATGTTGTAGTAAATTGTATCGTTGAACAGAACGGTATCCTGCGGAACGACGCCGATTTGGGCATGAACGCTCTGGCTTTTGACATCGCGCACATCCTGACCGTCTATGCGTAGCGCGCCGTCAATCACATCATAGAACCGAAACAACAAACGCCCGATGGTTGACTTCCCTGATCCTGAAGGACCCACGATTGCCAGTGTTTGCCCGGCTTTGACCTTTAGGCTGACGCCTTTCAGAATTGGGCGTGACGGCTCGTACCCAAAGACCACATTGTCAAAGCTGACTTCCCCATTCGTAACCGAAAGGGCTTTGGCATTGGGTTTGTCTTCGATCTCTGCGGGTTGTTCCAAAAGGTCAAACATTTCCCCCATATCAACCAGCGCCTGACGAATTTCGCGGTACACGGTACCCAGAAAATTGAGCGGCATGGTGATCTGAACCATATAGGCGTTGACCATAACAAAGTCGCCAACCGTCAAATCACCTGACTGAACACCAATCGCCGCCATGACCATCACCCCCACCAATCCGGAGGTGATCAGCAAGGACTGGCCAAAGTTCAAAAACCCAAGCGAATAAGATGTTTTGAGCGCCGCAGCCTCATAGCCTTTCATTGAGGCGTCATAGCGCGTGGCCTCTCTCTCTTCAGAGCCAAAGTATTTCACCGTTTCAAAGTTCAGCAGGCTGTCGATCGCTTTTTGATTGGCATCAGTGTCCTGATCATTCATTTCTTTTCGAATTTTGACGCGCCATTCAGTGACTGAAAATGTGAACCAGATATAAAGCGAAATCGTAACAACAACGACTGCCAGGTACCAGACATCAAACACAAAAAACAAAATTGCTGAAATCATCAAAAGTTCCAGCACAAGCGGGCCGATGCTGAACAAAAGGAAGCGCAGCAGAAAATCAACGCCCTTCACACCACGTTCGATAATGCGGGACAGGCCACCGGTTTTACGCCCGATATGATACCGCAACGAAAGACGGTGCATATGGCGGAATGTCTCTAGCGCAAGCGAGCGGAGCGCGCGTTGTCCGACCTTTGCGAAAATTACATCGCGAAGCTGTTGGAAACCCACAGTAACCAGACGGGCACCCCCGTAAGCCACCGTCAGACCGACGGCACCGACACCCAGCATCCAGGGGGCGTCCGTACCATCCCCGGCCAACACATCAACTGCCGCTTTGTAAAGAAATGGGGTTCCCACCGCGACAACCTTCGCCAGCAGCAACATAAACATTGCTGCGAAGACCCGAAACTTTACCCAGCTCTGATCGGCTGGCCACAGGTAGGGCACAACCTTTTTAATCGTGCGCAACCCACTGACACGGGCAGTATCGCTTAGGTTTGCATCCGTATGGGTTAATCTGCGCATTCTGCGGTCTCCGCCTGCCTGAACGCAGAAAGTAGTCACCCTCGTCCGGGATTGCCAGTGGATTAACACATATTAACAAGCAGTGTCGCTGCAGCTTACATGCGGAATTGTTTTGGTCGCAATCTCAATTCGGTACAGTGAAAATCTGGCCGGGATAGATCAGATCAGGGTCACGAATACGATCTTTGTTCGCCTCGTAAACCCGAACATAAAGCAACCCGTCGCCGTAGTTTTCCTTGGCAATCCCCCAAAGTGTGAAGCCGGGCTGCACGGTTACTACACTTACTTGAACACGGCTTGCCGGTGCCGCTGTCGCAGTCACTGTTTCTGACGCAGATTCCGTCTCCGTCTCAGCTACTGTTTCAGCGACTGTTTCAGCTTCTGCAGCCGCTGCGGCTTCGTCGCGCGCAGCAGCTAAGACCTCTGCAGCTTCGCGTTTGAAAGGAGTTTCCACCCGTGATGTCACCGCCCCTGCTTCGTTCAGCTGATCAATGCGCATTGCATAGACGCCAGGTTCGATTCCAGACAGTTCGACCGACCAGTTACCGTTATCTTGTATTTCTGTCGCTCCAACCGGCGCGTTGTTCAGATAAATCCTGATAAAGCTGTTTTCCTCACCCCTGCCGCTAACAGAGACTTCTCCTGCAGCGCCGTAAGAAATGGCGTCAATTATAACATCTTGCAAAACGTCGGGTTTTGGAATTGCAGGTTGTAAGACGCGCACACCGGTTGCATCAGCCAGCAAAACGGCTGGAGCTACTGGTTCTGGATCGGCAGATTCAGTTTCTACTGTTGTTGTTTCGGTTGCCGCTTCTGCAACTTCAGCAACCGGCTCTGAGATCTCTTCAACCTCTAGCGCCGGATCTGGCGCGTTTTCCTCAGTTGCTATCGTCGCGCCTTCGCTTGCGGACGCTGTCTCATCGACTTCATTTTCTGTCTGCGTCGAGTCAGCCATTGCCACATCAACACCTGTTGCATCTGCCTCCGCTGCAGCTTCATCTTCAGGCAGTGTTTCTTCCTGTGTCACTGCCTCTTCTGCCGGGGCTTCTGCGACAACAACAGGGGCAGGTCTTGGTGCTAAGATAACATTCTCGTCGGACACTATCGTCTGACCGTTCGCATCAGTTGCCCGCAACGTCAAAACCTGTGGAAGATCGCTTGGTTCAATATCAAACAAAGCGACAAATTTTCCCTGCCCATCGGCAACCGCTTCTGCCGCGACGCTACTATCAACAAGAATTTCGACAGACGATCCAGCGGGGGATTGCCCGGCAATCAACGCAGCACCGTCCGGATCAACGCGCACAACATCAAACGTCGGCGGCTCGGGCGTTACATCAGCCTCGGTCGCTGTGTCGTCGACCGGCATTTCGCTGACAACTTCTTCTGTCATTTCAGCCTCTTCAACCGCTGCCGTATCGTCAGTTGCTTCACCTGCACCCGTTGCACCGTTGTTTTCCGAAGGCTCTGAAGCCTCGGGCGCCACCAGCGCGACTTGTTCTGTTTCTCTGTTTCCTTCTGCTATCACAACGGGTTCGCGTGCAGCTTCCAACGCCTTATACCCAAAATGCCCCAGGAATGCCGTAGCGGCGGCAACGGTGCCACCAACTAGCATTCCTTTACTTACACCGGAAAGTTTTCCGTCTGCCATTCCCCAATCTCCAAGATAACGCCGCCCCCCCAAAGAGCAGCGCTTGTACGACCATAACAACGCAGGTATCACGGGTCAAAACAACCCCTTTCATAGGCCTGTGCTATGCTTCCGTTTTCTGTCTGTGTCTATTGTGGTTCCCGAAAAGGTGAAAACCCGGCATTCGAAACCGCGGCAATCGAACTTGGCGAATCAATTGCAAGGGAAAACTGGCGTCTCGTCTATGGTGCCGGTGATGTCGGGCTCATGGGCGCCGTTGCAAATGCCACGCAAAAGGGCGGTGCCGAGACTTTCGGCGTAATCCCTGTCCACCTGATGCAGCTTGAGGTCGGGAAACGCGATCTGTCACAATTCATTGTGACCGAGAACATGCATGAACGTAAAAAGATCATGTACATGAATTCAAACGCAATAATCGTACTGCCAGGCGGCGCCGGTTCATTGGACGAATTTTTCGAAGTTCTAACATGGCGTCAGCTTGGACTGCACCAAAAACCGATCTTTCTGCTGAACTTGGACGGCTATTGGGATCCGCTCATTGCCTTGCTTGATCATGTAATTGTCGAGGGGTTTGCGGACCCTTCGCTTACAACCTACCTGCGCAGTGTGAACAGCGTTGAAACACTTGTCTCCGAGCTAAAAACCACAATTCCTTCTTAAAACGCTCTGCACCTCTGCAAGAACAGCTTGTCTGTCACGGCACTCGATACCCACACTAAACACGAAACCCCGCAGTCTTGGCTGCGGGGCTGAGATATGTCTTGATCCGGGCCACAGGCCGGATCTCAATTCTTCAAAATTCAGGCGTTAGAAAGACGCTCAGCCACGTTTTCCCAATTGACCAGATTATCAAGGAAGTTGGTCAGATAAGCCGGGCGCTTGTTGCGGAAATCGATGTAGTAGGAATGTTCCCAAACGTCACAGCCAAGCAGCGCTGTCTGGCCAAAGCACAGCGGGTTCACGCCGTTTTCCGTTTTGGTCACTTTCAGGCTGCCGTCTTTGTCAGCGACGAGCCAGGCCCAGCCAGAACCAAACTGGCCTGCACCTGCAGCGCTAAACTGCGATTTGAAATCATCAACGGACCCAAAGGCGTCCGTGATACGTGATTGCAGCTCACCCGGCATTGCTGATTTGCCCGGACCCATCATTTCCCAGAACTGGTTGTGGTTCCAAAGCTGGCTGATGTTGTTGAAAATACCGTTCTGCGCAACAGACAACGCGTCATAGGTACCAACGATGATCTCTTCGAGAGATTTGTCCGCCCACTCTGTGCCATCGATCAGCTTGTTGCCGTTATCGACATAAGCCTTGTGGTGCAGGTCATGGTGATATTCGAGTGTTTCTTTCGACATACCGGCGTCAGCCAGCGCATCATGGGCATAAGGAAGTGAAGGAAGTTCGAAAGCCATTGTTGGACCCCTTTGTTCGCGTGTGAAACTCATCGTCTAAATGGCGGTTAGCTGCCCCAAAGGTCAAGGGGCAAGCCAGAGATTTCCAACAAACCTGCGCACCGTTCAGAGGTAACCCACCTCGGACCCCGGCTGCGCCCCGATTTTGAGAACGCCAAAGACATAATCGGCGACTGACCGAAAGGCGACCAGTGTAAATTCATCCTCGCCGGACATCCAGAAGGCTGCCGCAACCTGTGCAATCCGGCTGCGGCGCAGGTCACCTTCTCCAAATGCATCAGATGACAAATCAACCGGGGCAACCTTGGCCAGCACTTCGCGTGCACCAGCACCCTTCAGGCGAAACATGACCCGAGCGTCCGAAACATTGACCGCCATGAAATGTGCCTTGGCGAGCGTTTTTTGCAGGCCAGTAACGGTCTTTTCAACCTGAGCGTACGGCACGAGTAGCAAAAGCTCGTCCGGCGACATCCAGCCAGCGCCCTTGCCGTCGGCCATAGCCATCTTACGCTGTTCAGGAACGCCCACCCCTACGGCAGTTTTGACAGCTTTTTTGATCGCGGCAGAAGACAGATCACCGCGTAGCGTGATCATGCCCTGAAGGCCCATTTCCGTGACCTCGACAAAGCCCGCGTAGCTTGCGTTATTCAATGCGCTGACTGCTTCAGACATTTTGCTTCTCCCCGTCTTTGTCGTAGAAAACCGGATCAACGATCTTCGCCTTCACCATGGTCTGATCGGTTTTGCCGAATTCGATGACTTCCCCCATCCGGTCCGGTCCATGCAGAACCAACCCCATGGCGATGCCACGGTTGAGCGTTGGGGAATGATAGGTCGAGGTCACCCGCCCAACCATGTTGCGCTGAGCGTTATCGTTGTTGCCCGGCGCGATCGCGTAGGCGCCATCTGGCAGCACAGACCCGTCAAGCGTTTCAAGCCCGACCAGTTTCCAGCGGTTCGGGTCGGTCATGTGACTACGCTGTTGCGCACGTTTGCCAAGGTAGTCTTCTTTCTTCTTGGAAAGCGCCCAGTTCAAACCCAGATCCTGCGGAATGATCGTGCCATCGGTTTCGTCACCGATCATGATAAAGCCTTTCTCGGCCCGCATGATGTGCAGCGCTTCCGTGCCATAGGCCATCGCACCAAACTCGGCCCCGACTTCATGCAGCGCATCCCAGAATGCCCGCCCCTGCGAGGCAGGCACCGAAATTTCATAGGACAATTCGCCTGAGAACGAAATCCGGTAAACCCGCGCATCAAACCCGCCGATCTTACCTTCGTTCCATTCCATGAAGGCCAGCGCCTCTTTGCTAACGTCCATACCCCCCAGTTTTTCAAGAACCTTGCGTGCGTTGGGGCCAACAACTGCGATCTGCGCGAATTGTTCGGTCAGGTTGGCGACATAGACTTTCCAGTCCCACCATTCGGTCTGAAGCCATTCTTCCATCCAGGCGTGAATGCGGTCTGCCCCGCCAGAGGTCGTGTGGCAAAGCCATGTATCCTCGTCGATGCGCGCGACAACACCATCGTCGGACAGAAAACCGTTCTCTGAACACATCAAGCCATAGCGGCATTTGCCGACTTTCAGGTTCGACATCATATTGGTGTACATCATGTCGAGGAAGCGGCCTGCGTCCGGCCCCGTGACCACCAGCTTGCCAAGTGTCGATGCATCAAGCAGACCTAGGTTTTCACGTGTGTTTTTCACTTCACGGTGCACAGCCTGCTCAACGCTCTCACCAGACCGCTGAAAGCAGTAAGGACGCCGCCAGTGACCGACAGGTTCCCAATAAACACCGTTTTTTTCGTGCCAGCCGTGTATCGGGGTTTTGCGCAGGGGTTGGAAAATCTCGCCCCGCGCCTCACCCGCAATCGCTCCCATCGAGATCGGCGTGTAAGGCGGGCGGAAGGTCGTGGTTCCAACTTGCGGAATATCAGCATTCAGGCTGTCGGCCAGAATTGCCAGACCGTTGATATTGCTTAGTTTACCTTGATCCGTCGCCATACCAAGCGTTGTGTAACGCTTGGTGTGCTCAACAGATTCGTACCCCTCGCGCGCGGCAAGCTGAACGTCGGAAACCTTAACGTCGTTCTGATAGTCGAGCCACATTTTCATCCGTGCCTTGGGGCCAGCGCCCTGTGGCATGATCCAGACCGGTGAAAGAGCAGCTTCGTCAACCTGCACGGCTTTCGGTGCTGCTGTGCGTTTCGCAGTGAAGCCGGCAGCTTTGGCCGCTGCTTTACCTGCCTTATCTGCATCCACCAGAACATCGGCCGTTCCCATAGCGCCATTGGCGATCCCTGCGGGAACGACAAAGGCAGCGCCATCAGCACCTGTTGGCGCACGGTCCGCGTCGGGGCGGAAATGGGCCTGTTCGGTATCCCAGATCAGCTTGCCACCGCAGTGTGACCAGAGGTGCACCACAGGGGACCAGCCGCCGGACATGGCAACCGAATCACATGCGATTTCTTCCAGAACCGCGCCTTCGCCTGCTTGCTGACAAATCGCAACACCGGTCACGCGTTTGCCGCCTTTGACCTTGGCAATTGCTTTGCCAGTCTCGATCCGTATGCCAAGTGCGCGTGCCTGATTTGGCAAGTCGCCGTTAGCCTCGGCTCGGGCATCGATGATGACAGGAATATCAAGCCCCGCTTCTTTCAGCGTAATCGCTGTTCTATATGCATCGTCATTGTTGGTGACAACAACCGAGCGGTCGCCAACCGACACGCCCCAGTTAACCGCATAGTCGCGTACAGCACCTGCCAGCATTACGCCGGGAATGTCGTTTCCAGCAAACGACAATGGCCGCTCAATCGCACCAGTTGCCGTAACAATCTGCTTTGCGCGCACCCGCCACAGGCGGTGACGCGGACGCCCGTCGCCCGGAGTATGGTCTGCGACCTGTTCATACGCCAGCACGTAGCCGTGGTCATAAACACCTGAACCCATGGTGCGCGTGCGGACAGAAACATTGTCCATCGCTGCGAGTGCAGCAAGCGTTTCTGTGATCCACTCATCCGCCGGCTTGCCGTCAATCTTTGCCCCGTCAACCGGCGCACGACCACCCCAGTGTCTGGTTTGCTCAACAAGCAGAACCTTGGCGCCAGAGTCACCCGCTGCTTTCGCAGCCTGAAGACCGGCGATACCGCCACCAATGACCATTACGTCCACATAGGCGTAGAAATGTTCGTACCGGTCGGCGTCGCGGTCCTTTGGTGCTTTACCAAGACCCGCTGACTGGCGGATGATCGGCTCAAACACATGCTTCCACGCGGCACGTGGCGCCATGAAGGTTTTGTAGTAGAACCCGGCTGGCAGAAAGCGTGCGACGTAGTTATTTGCAACACCCACATCGAACTCAAGACTAGGCCAGTGGTTCTGGCTGGTCGCCGTCAGACCATCAAACAGCTCTGTCGTGGTGACGCGCTGGTTTGGCTCGAAACGTCCATCCTGCCCCATGTTCACAAGCGCATTCGGCTCTTCTGCACCGCTCGCGATAATCCCGCGTGGGCGGTGATACTTAAACGACCGGCCAACCATCATCTGATCATTGGCAAGCAGGGCAGCGCCCAGCGTGTCGCCCTCAAATCCCTTAAGGCGCTTGCCGTTAAAGGTGAATTCCACGGCCTTGCTGCGGTTCAGCAGGCGGCCAGCGTTTGGCAGACGTGTGCTCATTTTTCGGCTCCATATCCGGGCCATTGGGGGCGTTTCTTTTTGATTTTCGCGAGCAGTGCCTTTGGTGGCTCTGTCGTTTGCGCGCTGTAGGTGCCGAACACCTCAAGCGTCATGGTGCAGCGCGCGGCATGAAACCACTTGCCGCAACCATTCACATGCCGCCAGCGTTCAAAGTTCACCCCCTTGGGGTTTTCACGCATAAACAAATAGCCTTCAAAATCTTCGTCCGAAGAGGCTGGGCCAAAGCGTTTCAGATGCGCCTCGCCCCCGCCGTGGAGTTCGGTTTCTTCGGCGGCCACGCCGCAATATGGGCAGTCTAGAGTCAACATTGCATCAACGCTCCAATTGGACCATTCTTGATGGCATGAGTATCGGTTGGATTATAACTATTTTGACTTTGGGGCTGGTGGTTTTCGGATGTGTTCTGATTGTTCGCCGTGAAAAACGCGCGCAACAACAACGCATTGCGAACCAAAAGCACGAAGCTCATAAACCCAACGCTGGCCTTAACCGCGCTGAACAAATCAACAAAGGTGGATTCGGAGGAGATACCAGTCAATTGTAGCATCAGTGCGCCACCCCCGCAGCAACGCTTTCGTCGATAAACCGACCCTCTTTGAAACGGTCCATACCAAAGGCAGCAGCCAGTGGTCCGGGTTCCCCTTTGGCAACCAGTTCCGCCATCGCCCAGCCAGACCCCGGAATGGACTTAAAGCCCCCGGTTCCCCAGCCGCCATTCATGAAGCAGTTGCCAAGCGGTGTCTTGGTGATGACCGGTGAACGGTCACCCGTTACATCCACGATCCCACCCCACTGGCGCAGCATTTTGAGGCGTGAAATCATCGGGAAGGTTTCGACCAATGCGCGCACGGTTTCCTCGATATGATGGAACGAACCACGTTGGGTGTAGTTGTTGAACCCGTCTGTGCCGCCGCCAATCACCATTTCGCCTTTGTCAGACTGGGACATGTAGCCGTGCACGGTGTTGGCCATGACCACCACATCCATGCAAGGCTTGATCGGCTCAGACACCAAAGCCTGAAGCGCGACAGATTCCATTGGCAGACGGAAGCCAGCCATACCCGCCAGCTCACCGGAATGCCCGGCAACAACAATCGCCAGTTTATCGCAGTCAATCGCGCCTTTGGTTGTGTCAACGCCAACCACCTTACCAGCGTTCTGACGAACACCCGTAACTTCGCATTTCTGGATGATGTCCATACCCATGTCTGAACAGGCGCGTGCATACCCCCATGCAACGGCGTCGTGACGTGCTGTGCCGCCACGCGCCTGCCACAGTGCGCCAAGCACCGGATAGCGGGGGCCATCGATGTTTATGATCGGACACAGTTCTTTCACGCGCTGAGGGCCAATGAATTCTGTCTTCACGCCCTGATAGGCGTTTGCATGTGCTGTGCGTTCATAGCCGCGGATTTCTGACTGGGTTTGCGCCAACATCATCACACCACGCGGGCTGAACATCACGTTGTAGTTCAGATCCTGTGACATGGTCTCGTAAAGGCTGCGCGCCTTTTCATAGATCGCGGCAGAGGGGTCCTGCAGATAGTTCGAGCGAATGATCGTTGTATTCCGGCCCGTGTTTCCGCCACCCAGCCAGCCTTTTTCGATGATCGCGACATTTGTGATACCAAAATTCTTACCAAGGTAGAATGCTGTCGCAAGCCCGTGCCCACCGGCACCGACAATAACAACATCATACCGTTTTTTAGGCTGCGGAGAGGCCCAGGCGCGCTCCCACCCTTGATGGTAACGAACAGCTTCACGGGCGACTGCAAAGGCGGAATAGCGTTTCATTGGCACGTCCAGATTGGGGAAAGCAGGCCCATACCTGCCTATCCTTCCTTGTGCGGCAGAACTCGGCTGCTAAGGACACCCCCAGCGGCATAAATGATAAAAGATGCGACATAGCGCCCCTAATTGAGGCAGAACTCATGCCGCGTCCCTTCAACCAACTCTTAAATTGTACCGAGTTGCGACCCATCGCCCCTTTTTATCCCTCGGCTTCGCATATAGATGTCTTGCAGGAAATTCGGAGGGGCCAATGGGGTTCTGGATCACATCTGCAAGCCTGAGCATTCTGGTGCTGGCATTGATGCTAACAGCACTTCTGCGGCGACGCGAAAGTGTTGATGCCCCCGCAGCCCATGATATGCGGGTCTATCGTGATCAGCTAAAAGAGCTTGAACGCGATCTTGCCCGCGGCGTTGTACGCCATGATGAGGCAGAAAGAACAAAGCTGGAAATCTCGCGCCGCATTCTGAGCGCTGATAAAGACGCAGCAGGGCGTGACGCAGCCATCAAAGCCCCTGAAAAAATGTCGCGCTTCACTGCTTTGCTTGTGTCGCTGGTTCTGCTGGGTGGCTCATATGCATTGTACCATCAACTGGGTGCTGCAGGTTACCCCGATTTACCACTTCAGGCACGCTTGGAAAATGCGGCAGAGGCCCGCGCCAGCCGACCGGATCAGGCCACAGTAGAATCGAGTGTTCCCGCAACAGCGATCCCGCGCGATCCACAGTTTGTTGAACTGATGGTTCAGTTGCGCAGTGCGCTTGAACGCCGCCCCAATGATCTTGAAGGCTTTCGCCTGCTCGCCTCGAACGAAGCCATCATGGGTAATTTCGAAGCCGCCTACCGCGCGCAAGGCCGGGTTCTGGAACTGAAGGGCGACAGCGCGACCGCGGATGACTACGCAAAATATGCTGATTTCCTCGTTCTGGCCGCTGGAGGGTATGTTTCCCCCGAAGCAGAAAACGCACTCATGCGCAGCCTGCAAATTGACAGGGAAAACGGAACGGCGCGCTATTATTCAGGATTGCTTTTTGCTCAAAACGGGCGTCCTGACCTTGCTTTTCAGTTCTGGCGTGGCCTTTTGGACGGCAGCCCGCCGGACGCCCCCTGGGTTCCGGCTATTCGCGCTCAAATCGAAGATATCGCCTATCTTGCCGGGGTGAAATACACCCTGCCGCCAAAGGAAAGTGCACCCATCGGTCCAAGTGCTGCAGATGTTGAAGCAGCGCAAAACATGAGCGTTGAAGAACGCACGGCAATGATCCGCAACATGGTTGAAGGGCTTTCAGCGCGGCTCGCCTCTGAAGGCGGGACACAGTCGGAATGGGCACGTCTGATTACGGCCCTTGGTGTTTTAGGTGAACAGGATCGTGCGCAGGCTATATGGGTAGATGCACAGGAGGTCTTTGCAGACAGCCCAGCGGCGCTTGCGGAAATCGGTACCGCCGCCAAAAACGCTGGAATAGCTGAATGATCTACGACGATATTTCCGAATTCGCCGCCGCATTGCCATCGATGCAGGCGATCGCCGGGATCGACTTTGGTGAAAAAACAATTGGTGTGGCGGTCTCTGACAGCTACCGCGCGGTTGCTACCCCGCTTGAAACCATTCGTCGTAAGAAATTCACGCTCGACGCCGCTCGTCTGCTCGAAATTGCCGATGGGCGCAGGCTTGGCGGGCTCGTGCTTGGTCTGCCGCGAAACATGGATGGCTCTGAGGGCCCGCGCTGCCAGAAAACCCGCGCCTTTGCCCGAAACCTAAGTCGTCTGACAGATCTGCCAATCGGATTCTGGGACGAGCGTTTGTCGACTGTGGCCGCCGAAAAAGCGCTTTTAGAGGCGGATACGACACGAAAACGTCGCGCAGAGGTCATAGATCACGTCGCGGCAGGGTATATCCTGCAGGGTGTGTTGGACAGACTCGGCCATTTGAAATAGGGCGCCACAAGATGAAAGACGATGTTTGGAAAAGAGATGAGGTGCAATCGCCCTGCATCAAAATCTGCGTCGTCCATCCTGAAGCGCGGATTTGTACGGGCTGTTACCGCACAATGGATGAAATTCGGGACTGGTCGCGGATGACCCCCGAAACACGCAGCGATATCATGTCAGAATTGTCTGGCCGCGCCCCAAAACTCGCCAAACGACGTGGCGGACGTGCGGCACGGCTGAACCGGTAGCACCCAAAAAGTTTTCAAAACTTTTTTAAAACTCTTTGCAAGAGTTTTACTACGGCGCATCCAGCCATTCTTTCACGCCGCCTGTGAATTCCGGTCTGAAATAGCAGATCATCCGGCCCTCGTCAGGGGCTTCTGCCCCCTCTTCCCACGAGCTGACACCGTGCAATGCGTGGCGATGCAAAAGATAGGCCTCACCCGGTTGGGCGGTAACTTTCACCCGCGGGCAGGTTTCAAAAACCTCGCGGCGGGCGGTCTGATACACATTGGTCAAATCGACATCCATCCAAGTTTCAACAGGATGCGCCTTCAGCGCAGTTCTGAAAACACGCTGCATGATCTTGTGGCTGCCTTCCCAGATCACCAGAGGAGCTGTGCGATCATTGCAAGCGGTCATCGGAAGCCCAAGCACGAAGGCATGGGGTTCTTTCACCATGCGGCGCCGGGCTTTCCCAACAGGCTTCAACCCATCAACATGTGCGGCGTCCCGGTTTTGTCGATACCAAAAGCCAGCGTCACTTTCGCCCATGCGCGGACGCGGATACCCCGGATAAACAATGGAAACCTGCCCCTTATCAAAGGGCAATAAAGCGCCCCCAAGATAGCTGCGTAGAAACTCCAATACTGTTCCCTTTAGTGGGCCGGACCCTTCGACCGCGCCGCGTTCATCGGCGTTCAGGGCATCAACGCCAACAAACCAGGTGCCTTCACAATCCAGCCAGTCCCGCACAAAAGCAAGGTCACGCCGTGCCTTCAATGCGACTGGAACTGCAGATTTAAGCCACTCAAGTACCGCCGGATCGCTCGCAAATTTCTGCCAACCCTTATCCAGCAGCGCATTCATAGTCCGGCAGCCTTTCGCAGCATGTTAAGCGCAACCAATATCAGAAAAAATGAAAACACGCGTTTCAGTGGTTTTGGATCCATGCTATGCGCGATCTTTACCCCGTAAGGCGCTGTTATCATGGTCATAAGTATAACAAGTATAAACGCAGGAGCATTAACTGAACCAATGGTATAGGGAGGGCGAACATCCGGAACACTTAGCAAAAACCCAATAACAGAAGGGACCGCAATGATCACGCCAAAGCCCGCAGCTGTTGCAACGGCGCGGTGAATTGGCTGCGCGTAAAGGCTCATCAAAGGAACACCGAATGAACCGCCACCGATTCCCATCAAAACTGAAAGAAACCCTAGTATCGGGGACAGGATAATCCGGGTCAAACCACCCGGCATAGCCGCGCCTAACCGCCAGTTTTCACGCCCAAATCCAAGGTATAGTCCGACGATAATTCCCAGGACACCGAATATGCCCTGCAAAACAACCGACCTTAACGAAGCCGCGACCATCACGCCCAAAACAGCCCCGACGACGATGCCCGGGGCCCACCGGCGCAGAATCTCCCAGTCAACCGCGCCCTTTTTGTTGTGGCTGGCCACCGATCTCAGCGATGTCACAATGATCGTTGCCAAAGAGGTTGCCAGACAGATTTGCATCAGCTGAGAGCTTTGATACCCAAGTGCGCTGAACGTATAGAAAAATGCAGGCACCAGAATGATGCCGCCGCCGACCCCTAAAAGGCCGGCCATAACGCCTGCGAATGCACCAATGACAAGCAATAGACCCGCCATCTGCAAAAGTATCGACATCTCTGGCATGGTGGCTCCTAGGCTGTGGTTGCGGCACTCTCAGGGAATTCTTCAACACAGTCCAGTGCCTGTTCGATCAAACCCCAGTCAGCGCCCGCACGGTGCCCGTTTTCAGAAAGCATCCGTCGCCACCCACGCGCGCCCGGCCGGCCGGCAAACAGCCCAAGCATATGGCGACTGACCGACATAAGCTTGCCACCTTCGGCTATATGCGCGTCGATATAGGGGCGCATTTCGCGCACAACCTGGTGGGCAGATTTGTGGGTGATTTCACCAAATATTTCGCGGTCGACGTCAAGCAGAATGTCAGAAGGTGTATGATAAGTCGCCCGGCCAATCATCACACCATCCAATCCAGCCGCCAGCATTTCTTTTGCCTGAGCGAGGCTCGAAATACCACCATTTATTGATATATCAAGATCTTGAAAGGCGTCTTTCATCTTAAAAACAAGCGCATAGTTAAGCGGCGGTATGTTCCGGTTTTCCTTGGGGCTCAGCCCCTGGAGCCAGGCTTTGCGTGCGTGAATTTGCACGCGACGCGCACCCGCATCCCTGACGCGTGCCAGAAAGTCAGGCAGGACCTTGTCGGGGTTCTGATTATCTACCCCGATCCGGCATTTTACCGTTACTTCGACGGATGAGGCTTTGATCATTGCAGCAACGCAGTCAGCAACAAGCGCCGGGCGCTCCATCAGAACCGCGCCAAAACATCCCGATTGCACCCGGTCAGATGGGCACCCGACGTTGAGGTTGACCTCATCATAGCCTTCCTCGCAACAAATTGCGGTCGCGTCGGCAAGCTCTGCCGGGTCAGAACCACCCAATTGAACAGCAACAGGATGCTCCGCAGGGCTGTAACGCAGTAAATGCCGCGCTCCGCCACGCACCAAAGCAGGCGCTGTCACCATTTCGGTATAAAGCAAGGCACGCCGGCTCATTAACCGGTGCAGGTAGCGACAATGTCGGTCTGTCCAATCCATCATAGGGGCAATAGACAGGCGGTGGGCGGGGTAAGTCATTACAGGACCCGGCAGAAACTTCTTTGCCGTTCCCTAAGCCTTTCATGAAGATTTGCCAAGATCACTCTGCGATGACCGATTCAATTTGCCCATCAGTTTTCGCTTCGCCTGTGCCTGGGGCTATAAAACATTGCATGTAAGTTCATCCAGAAAACAAGTGCGACACAGGCGATCGACCAGCGGGGCATTTGTAAATGAACGCGCAGCAACCATTTATTGCATGCTGCGCGACATCAGACGTTCAGATTTGGGCCGGCACCAAAAGCGTGCCGACAATTTTACGAATACCTATTCTCAAGTTTTCAGAGCTTATTTACAGGAACTTTGAGGAAGGTATTGCCGTCCTCATCAGCTGGCGGCATGTCCCCTGCCCGCATGTTCACCTGTAAAGAGGGAATGATAAGTCGCGGCATATCAAGTGTCGCATCGCGATCTTCACGCATTTTCACAAACACTTCGCGCGATGTGCCGCCACCCACATGAATGTTTGTGGCCTTTTCTTCGCGCACCGTCGTTTCCCAGCGTATCTCGCGCCCGTTAGGCCCATAATCGTGGCAAATAAACAAGCGCATGTCATCCGGCAATGAGAGCACTTTTTGAATTGAATCATAAAGCTCTCCAGCGTCACCACCCGGGAAATCCGCGCGGGCAGAACCGCCATCGGGCATAAACAATGTGTCGCCTACAAAGGCTACGTCGCCAATGACATACACCATACAAGCCGGCGTGTGGCCGGGAGTGTGAATGGCAACCCCCTGCATCGAACCGATCTTGTATGTGTCACCATCTTTAAACAACCGGTCAAACTGGCTGCCATCGCGCTGGAACTCTGTCCCTTCATTGAAAACTTTACCAAAAGTTTCCTGTACCACAGTGATCTTGTCACCCACGGTGATATCACCACCCAGCTTTTCCTGAATATAAGGTGCCGCAGACAGGTGATCTGCATGAACATGGGTCTCGATCTGCAAGATCAGCTTCATACCATTGCTCTGGACAAAATCGATGATTTTATCTGCGCTGTCTGTTGTTATACGACCGGCCGCATAATCGATATCCATCACTGAATCGACGATGGCACAAGCATCAGAGGACGGGTCCTTCACCACATAAGAGATTGTATTCGTGTCCGGGTCAAAAAACGCCGTCACCTCTGGCTTAACATCCATGTTTACCGGGTAATCTGACATTGAATTCTCTCCTCTCATAACAAACGCGCCTGAAACTGTCTGGCGACAAAAATGCCGGCCAGCAGCGCCGCGATAAAATACACTACTTCGATTTTACCAGTTCCGATCACTGGCAGGGCACCGCCCGGGCAAAACCCGCCAATCCCCCAGCCAATGCCAAATATGATCGCACCGCCAACGAGTGGCAGGTCTATCTCTTGCTTGCTTGGCAACAAAAACTCTTTGGCCATAGCGGGCTTAGGTTTGCCCAGCACAACCCGATATCCGAGAAAGGTCACAACAAGTGCGCCCCCCATCACAAAAATAAGGCTGGGATCCCAAGTTCCCGCGATGTCAAAGAAGTTCACGACCTTAGCGGGGTTTCCCATCCCGGAAATGGAAATACCCAATCCAAAGATCAGCCCAACGAGGTAATATGTGATCAAACGCATTTTATCCCGCTCCAAGAAAATGTCGTATTACGAAGACGGTCACAAAGGTCGTCAGCATGAAGGTACATGTCGCTACGATCGAGCGCAGCGAAAGACGTGCCATTCCACATACGCCATGGCCTGACGTGCACCCAGACCCCAACGTTACACCAATTCCAACAACAAACCCGCCAACCAGAAGCATTGGCAGTGAAACCGGCACCTCAACCGCTGGAAAACTTCCTGTCAGCAGCAAATAAAGGACCGGTCCTGAAACCATGCCCAGAACAAGCACTGCGCGCCAAAGCCAGTCGCCAGAATTGGAAGGAAACAGCACGCCCGACAAAATGCCTGTCGCGCCAAAAACGCGACCGTGCAATAGCATCAGGAGAACGGCCGCTAAGCCGATCAAAAAACCGCCGAACAGCGAGGCCCAAGGGGTAAACTCTGTCATCATTTTGAAGACCGGCAGGTTTTAATACCAAAGATCAAGTAAAGCGGACAGACGCGCATTGCCGATGTTGCGAGCATGACCAACCCAACAATAATGGCCCCCCACTTCATCAGGCCACTTTCAAACAAGGTTATATTGCTAAACAAGGCCAATCCCAGCAACACGACGCCAATCAAGGCGCGCAGGCCGCGGTCCAGACCGCCAACATTCTTAGACATTTACTTGCTCCTACTTGCTCCGATTCTTTCTACTCCCATTATTATACAACACCACCGTTCGTCGGTCGGTGATCTTGTCACAGAGCAGTGGTATTTATTCGGAACGCGCTAATTTTTCGAGCGCTGCAGTATCGGTGAGTGTGACCACAGCGCGGCTGAGCACGACCCAACCGCGGCGCTGAAAGTCCTGCAACTGGCGCGAAATCACCTCGCGCGCGGTGCCAAGTTCTGTTGCGAGTTGCTGGTGTGTGGTGTGCAAAGATCCGGTGTCACGACCAAGCTCCAGCAGTTTTTGCGCCAGACGAATATCTATCCGGCGAAAAGCGATTTCCTCGATAACGTAAAACAGGTCGGTAATGCGTCTTGAGTAGGCAGAGAATACAAACTGCCGGAAGTCAGTCGAGTCTGAAACGAGCTTGTCAAATACATCACGCGGAATCGCTGCGGCGACAACATCGGTTTCGGCAATCCCTTCTGCCGAATAATCCTCGTAGGCGAGCAGACAAGCCGTTGTCAGAACGCAGCTTTCGCCAGCGTGCACCCTGTAAAGCACGATTTCACGCCCGCCTTCGGTTGTCTGGCTGACGCGAACAGTTCCTTCAATCAGCAAAAGCAGGTTTTCTGGGGCTTTTCCTGGGCCAAATATCACGGTGTCTTTCGGCACCTTGACGATCATGCTTTTCTCGACGAGCAAATCCCGGATTGGCGCGGGCAGTTTGGACAGCCCGGCAAAACGATCAATCCAATCCATAAAATTCGCTCCTGACATTTGCGCCACTCAAACTAAAACGCGCTGTATGGATGGGCAAGCATGCCATTTCTTTTGTCTCTGATTTGTTCCGGTGCAACCGTTCAACCAAGAAAGAATTGGGAAAGCTCGTTCGTTGCATTTAAAATTCTCATTTTCTTGTTCCCCTATCTAAGCCTAGCATGCAGCTATTAAAGCAGGAGAGCCTTATGCCTAAAGATCGCGCCATACTGCATCTTGCTTTGGGGCAGACACTGGTCTGGGCGGGGCTTTACTATATCTTCCCAGCCTCCCTGCTGAGATGGGAGCAGGAACTAGGATGGTCCAAAACCAGTCTCACCGCCGCGATCACTCTGGCGGTTCTCATATCAGCCATGCTCTCTCCTTTAACTGGCAGGATTATCGACAAGGGGCGCGGGCCGTTGATGATGGCAGGGTCGGCTTTTTGTGGCGGAATCGGATTGCTTTTTCTATCAATGGTTACAGAGCTTTGGCAATTCTATCTGGTTTGGGCCGCTATCGGGATGACGATGGCCGGGTGCCTTTATGAACCCTGCTTCGCCCTGATCACCCGCACGCGGGGAGAGAAGGCAAAAAGCGGGATAATCTTCATCACGCTTGCCGCAGGGTTTGCAAGCACGATTAGCTTTCCGGTGATGCACACACTGGCAAGCCAGCTAGGCTGGCGCACGGCGACAGTCATGTTCGGGCTGATGGTGATCCTTTTCGTTACGCCGCTGCTCTGGAGCGGGGCCCGTGGCCTTGAGCAGGGCCGCATGGATAGCACGAAAAATGAGGAACATGAGACGGGCAAGAAAGACGGATTTTTGAAAAGGCCTACCTTCTGGTTTCTGGCGATCGGTTTCGCCTCAATTGCTTTGGTGCACGGGGCCACTTTGCACCACCTTCTCCCAATCCTTGATGAACGTGGCATTTCGGGCGAAATGGCTGTGCTCGCCGCCTCCTTCATAGGTCCGATGCAGGTTGCTGGCAGGCTGGCGATGATGGCCTCTGAAAAATACACATCTCACCACGGTATCGCTGTCGTGGCTTTTGTGCTGATCGGATTGTCGATTGTTTTGTTAGCGGTCAGTGGTGCGTCGCCCGCCTTCCTGTCGTCCTTTGTCATACTTTTCGCAGGAGCGTATGGAACCGTCAGCATCCTGCGTCCTCTGATTACAAGGGACATACTCGGACAGCGGAATTTTGGTGCCAAATCAGGTGCCCTTGCCCTGCCCTACCTCGGTGGCTCGGCAACAGCGCCCTATCTGGGCTCTCTCATCTGGGAGCGCGGTGGATATGATGTAATGCTCATTATTTTGACGATCCTTACCGTTATAGGGTGTTGTTCCTATCTTGTGGCACACCGGCTTTCAGGCTCTTAACGACCACGACCGGTCCTACTTAGCCAACTTATGACAAAGTGTTTTTCGAAATGGTGATCCCATCAGGCACCGAAGTAATTGTCCCAAATCATACCACCCTGCCCCAATAGCCTTTTGAAGAAGCATGTAAATAAGGTGTTTGGGGTCGCCGACTGTTTCATAGTGTTTCACAATGCCCCTGGCAGTTCCGCGAAAATTGGGGAATATGTGGGGAATGAAACGAATGGCAAAGCTGGCAGCGAACATTCTAAGCACCGCAAGCGCAGGAAAGCATTCCGACGGTGGTGGCCTCTACCGGCCTCATGGTGTTTGATACACGAGACACATAGATGTTAGCTTGAAGTTTCTTGATGTGTTACGTCGGGTCATCTTTTGATCGTATTTTGATGCCCGGACGTTTCGGAATAACTTCCTCCGAACTATTCATGTGCAGATCAACTGGAGCATGAACCTCTTCAACCACTATCTCATCCCCCTGAATACGCCGAAAACCTGCATCGATTGAAACAATTCCTTTGTACCCAAATCTGAATCGGCCCCCGTGGCTTGGTAAGTACCCTTCCGCACCGCGATATGAAAAAGCACAACAGTTCGGATAGTCTGCCAAAAACTCGTCCTTTGTTTCATAGACTTTGTAGGAAACTTGCTCATGTCCGTCTTCGGGCACTTTGACCCGAATGCGGATTGGGAACGCTCTTTCGTTTTTGGCTTTCTTGGGGGAGCGGGAACGAGTTTTCATAGGGAAACCTGTATCAGCAGGAAACGCTTTGTTTCAACATAAGCTATATATCCTTAGGTTGTATTGCAGTTACACAGCCGCATGATTGATTTTACTGTCCCTCAGAACCGTAGGTACTGTCTCGGTGTTCCGATGCTCTTGGTAGAGCTTACAGCGCTGCTGTTGCTCGCATCTTGGCTAGTGTGAGCGATTCTGCTTTCGAACAACACTCACAAGCTTCCATCAGACATCACATGAATCGTTATCGCATCTAGCAGATGGCATCACCGAGTAGCTTTCCCCATCCGCCAAATCGCGACGGTGCTATTCGAACGTCTCACAATAATTGTCATGTCTGCTTGGGGGAAATAGTAAGCATCGTGTAGGTTCAGGTCCGCCTCTGACTTTGCGTATTCTCCCAAAACTTTCACAAATTGGCTCTCATTCCATTGTGTTCCAACCACTACGTTTTCAATCACCCACTTCTGCGCCACATTCCGTTGGTCGGCTTGGCCCTTACTCTCGCCAGAACCCGTCAATTCAATTTCCGCGATTCCTAAAATTTCCTCTCTGATCTCCCTCGCAGCGCTGGGACCATTTTCCGCACCCCACCTCGGATAGAAGGTAACTTCTGCTAAATATTCGCCAGCGGGTAAGTTTTCGCTTTCACCGTCGAGAATTACGGTTTGCACGGGAGACGTAATAGTTACGCGTTTTGACACACCAATGTATGTGTCAGTTGGGTTTTGATCCTTGATCGAAAGACTTGCCATGACCTCAATCGGTAAGGGGATATTAGTATTGACTGTAAGTTCTGCGGTGAAGGCAGAGGCCGGGGATGCTTCAACGAAAATTTCAAAACCAGTCGTGATATCCTGAACCGCAGCATTTGCGGGTGGAGTCTCTTTTGCAACCTCAGGCTCTTCAAAAAAAACGCCAAGAACAATTATCAAAGCTCCGATTGCAACTAGTAAACTAAGTTTTTTCATGATGTTACTTTCAAATTTTTTTATAGACCGTGTGAAGATATCATGTCCATTTCCACTCGCCTAAAGACGAACCTAGACACCCGAAAAGCTGAGGATCTAGTAAAATTCAGCAGAAATTTTCACAAGGAACCCCATCGTTATCCCCATCCAAGCGGCCTCCCCAAGAGCAATTCCGGAACAACCAGTAGGCTTCTTCACAACTTCTAATCGTCCGGGAGCAAGTCTTTTTTGGGCTGCAAGAATAAGATTGTGCAAGTTGCATGACCCTTTCACGCGGTGGTTTGTTTGATTTTTGTACATCGCCTTGTTGAAGGGGTGCAACGGAGGCTGGTAATGAGAGTAAGGCAATAACTGCCAATGTATTTATTTAAACAAAGACCCGCATTTCAAAATTCCAGTATTAGTTTAGATTAACAATTCATGAACAACTTTAAAGTGAAACCAAGAGCGTATCAATCATGCTAAAACAGACTTCGATTTCTGCTCTGGTTTTCGTAGCATCCTTTCAACCCGTTGTTGCTTTCGAGACTGTGGCTCAGTTGAAAGGCATAGCCGTCGTTGCAGACGGTGACGGCGTGCTGTTTGATCAGGTAGAAGTCCGTCTGCAAGTTATACCCGTCTTCAGGCACTTTCACCCGAATGCGGATTGGGAACGCTTGTTCGACTTTGGCTTTCTTGGGGGAGCGGGAACGTGTTCTCATGATAGGGGAACCTAAAGCGAGCAACGAATTTGGAGCCAGGCCAACTACAACAAGCCCTTGTCAATTCTTCGAAAACGATTTTTCTCAAGGCGGTTACCCTGATTGGTCGCCACCATTGGTGAGCGGGCTTTATGGACTGCGGGCGGGTGTTGCGGGCGCGGCTAGGATATTCTAATTTGCACCAACCGGAAGCGGTTGTGGGTTTAAGCTGCTACCTGTCTGCCACAGCAATCAAGGTCAACCAGATGCCCAGTTCAATCAATTGGCGTAGAATTTTGCTGCTCGCATTTTGCCTTCTTCTTGTGGGGGTATTTTTTGTGGTTTGGCAGGTGCCTTCATTTGTCGAGTTTCGCAACAATTTCGATAGTGAAACTATCAAAAAAATGGTGCAGCGAGCCGGGATTTGGGGGCCATTGCTCGTAATCGCTCTGATGACGTTCGCTGTAGTGATGAGCCCACTACCAAGCGCCCCTATTGCACTTGCATCAGGAGCGGCCTATGGCCACTTTCTGGGCACCTTATACGTTCTCGCTGGCGCAGAGGCAGGTGCTTTGATCGCATTTGGATTAGCGAGAGTGTTGGGGCGGGAAACACTACACCACTGGTTTGGTGAACGGCTTGAGATTGGTCTACTGGGATCACAAAATACACTGATGTTAACTGTTTTTTTGAGCCGCCTATTGCCTTTCATCTCCTTTGATCTGGTCAGCTACGCTGCAGGACTTAGCTACCTGCGATTTTGGCGTTTTGCCTTTGCTACTTTGGCTGGAATCATTCCTGCTAGTTTTCTTCTTGCCCATTTTGGGGCCGAGATTACCACTACTAATTTTTCGGGCGCCGCCTGGAGTGCACTGTTGCTTGGCGCTATCACAGGGCTTCCAGTTTTGTGGATCGCATTGCGCCGAAATAATGGGAGGAAATGAATTACCTTCTTTGAGACACACGACATGTCAGTCAGCGTAAGTTTGGCGCGTTCAAGCCCCACTCCATTTTTGAAACACACCTGCAATAAATGCGTAACGGGAAGCTTTGCTAATAGAGACGAGGAGGAGAAAACGAAGCACATCGACGCGTAACGCACCCGCGACGACGGTGATAGGGTCTCCAATCACAGGCAACCAAGAAAGAAGCAAAGACCAGACCCCATACCGATCATACCAAATCTCTGCTCGTTCATAGGCTTTTTCTTTGACAGGGAACCATTTTCGATCGCGGAACATGGAAAAGGTTCGTCCAAGAAACCAGTTAACCAACGAACCAAGTACATTCCCCGCTGTCGCTACGAGAATTAGCATCATTACTTCTTCGCTGCCGCCTGCCAGAAGCGTAAGAAGCATTGCTTCAGATGATCCTGGCAAGAGTGTTGCTGAGGTAAAAGCACTAGCAAAGAGAACGGCAAAGGCAGCAATGGAAGTCATAGGAGCATCCTTTCACGTTCAGAATGCACTGTGCCGAAACGGGTTTGGCCCTTATTGCGCAGCCTGGTACGAGTTACCTGAAAACAAGGAAAGAGGAAAGAAAGTGCATTGCGCTACCTTGTGAAATTTTTCCACAGCAAACTGATTACTGAATAAGGGAAAACTGGTGAAAGGACGCATTAAATGTATTCAGAGTTTCGGCTTCTTTTACATTTCACCTTTGTGCAACAAATAAATGCGGTAAACGAAATTTCGTGATATGCTGTTTAGCTTAGGCCGCTTGCGGCACTCAAGCTGCTTGGCCGCCATTCTGGGGGACAGTCATGAAGCTTATTCATTCAACAAGTTTAGTAATTATATTTTCTCTGACAACGACCGCTGCGCTGTCAGACAGCTATGACCTTAATGCTCTTCGAGCCGCCACTGAAAAATACAAAGATGTAAATGTGGCACTCGAGGAGGGGTTCATACCAGATCCTTCCGGGCATTGTGTATCGGCTGCTGCTGAAGGCCTGCCTGCTGAATGGGGGGCAATGGGCATTCACTACCTTCGTCCAGATATTTTACAGATCACGGGTGATGATCCACGCGTAAATGGAACAGGAACACACACAGATTTTGAGAAACCAGCAATTTTGCTCTATGAGCCTCAGGCTGACGGCTCAATGACCCTTTTGGGAATTGAGAACCTCGTATTTGAAGCGGGGTGGCGAGGAATGGGTCATAATGGGCCGCCAATGACCAATGGCCGCCATTGGGACCATATGGCAGACAACCCGGACACAGAAGGTGACGAAGCGCATGGTTTTATGCCGCATTTTGATCAGCATATTTGGCTTTTCAGGGACAACCCCGCCGGAGATCTCGAGCCATTTAATGTGAATGTTACCTGCGAGCATCACTCGGGATAGGAAACCAGTCCAAGCCAACGCCTAGTGTTCACTTCGTTTTTTCGTGTTCACTACTGACGAAGCCAACAGTCGAAATTGGGGAAGCAGACATTCGTCGGGTTCAGCGGCAATGGCGGCTGAGCAGTGTGGTTTCAACTGATCGCCGCAACACATGCTTCAAATTTCTCTGCTGGCGTTTGGTATTGCAAGGTCTTTCGAGGTCGCTCGTTGAGTTG